>NZ_NJQY01000006.1:274376-435694 GCF_010628845.1 Bacillus sp. 22-7
TACGGGCAGTTTGACCCCCGCTTATCCTCCTTTGATTCCTCTGAGTCTTGAAGTGGGGGTCTTACTGCCCGTTAGACTGCGATAAAAAAATACCGTAATCCTGCCGTCAAGCAGGATTACGGCTTTTAATTGTCCCGAACTCTTTTTTGTTCGGCTCTCTGCAAATAATGCATCGGGAAATAAGTGATAAAAAAGACAACTAACGCAGCTGCTTCAAGTGTTACATAATACCAGACTCCATTCCCGAAAAATGACAGCAGGGTTTTGGTTTCTGTCGGGCTCGCCAAATAGAAGAAATTTGTCCCCAGCAGCAGATTTAAAAAGAAGACTGGCACCGCAATCACATTGAGTGTTAAAAAGCCGGTCAGCACCGCTTTTTTCGGCACCCTGTATCCTTCAAACAAAATAAAATATAGTACGGCCAATGGAATAGCTGAATGATGAAGAAAGTATTTGATGTAGCGGTAATGAGGAAATTGGTAAACCATATCAGGTGTCACCATGCTTAAAATGGGAGGAATTGTACCAATAAAATAAAGCAGCCAAAAAGCTTTTTCATTAGGCTTTAAAAATAGGAAAAGGGCAATAAAAGTGCTCAAGGAACATAACTGCAGCGGCAGATTTGACAAATCCCACTGATTTGTCAGGACCAGCCATACATGATACGTCACTTCACAGGCAAGCAACGTAAAAAACAGCGTCCATTTAATGATTTTCTGATACGCCCTGAGCGCCTGCCTGTAATACACCAGCCACCAGGCCGTAAAAAAGAAAAGAAACAACGTAACCAGATGCATAAGCGAAAAGATTTCAAAACCCTGCATTCCCGTTACCGAAAACATGATGTCATCACCCCTCAATATTCATTGAAGTGCTGTTTGATTCATTGTATTCACGGTTGGGAAAATTAACACGGTTCATGTGCGGAAAAATTGAATTGATGACCACTGTAGAAAGGTTTAAAACAAAAAAGGCAGAGGAAATTCAAATCTGAATTCCTCTGCTATGTTCAATTTTACCCATGCAGTTCTTCAAATGCCTGATACACATTTGCTCTTACCTGAATGCCATTCAGATTAATGCCGAGCGTAACAATCGTCTGTGCCACTTCCGGGCGGATTCCTGTAATGATGGTCTTAACGCCGGCAAGCGATAAGGCTTCAATTACTTTAAACAGCTGATCTGCCACCATGGTATCGACAATCATGACACCGGAAAGGTCTAATATTAAATGAGACAGCTTTAGGTGTGCAGATTGTTTTAATGTTTCTTCCATTAACAGCCGGGCTCTTCCTGTATCTATATTTCCAATTAACGGAAGGATGCCCACCCCTTTTGAAAGGGGAACAACCGGGACAGATAGCTCAAGGAAAGCCTGCTTTGCATTCTCGAGGGTTAACTGATGGTATTGAACATAAGCCATGCTAAAACAATGAATGGAATGATCCAGAAGGGGGTCTATCAAATAGACAACCTTTATAACCTCTGATGCTGTCATTTTATGCTCCATCATCGTTTTTTCAAGTTCATTCCAGATATATTTTCGGTAATATCCCGCATCCTTTAAAGCTTCATCCAAAGGGATTCCGAGCTTAAAGAAATACTTGCCTGTCTCCTTGCACCATTTTTCAATCTTTTCCATTGCTTCATCTTTGTTCTCATGATTCAGCAATGCTTCACCGAACAATTCAATAAACTCAGCACGAATCTGAACAATGTGCGCTTCCATTTTCTCTGCCTGTGATCTTTCTGTTTTAGTCATCTCGACGTCGCTCATTCGATCCTTATGCAGTTTTTTCGCTATTGTGTCCTTCTCTTTTAAAATCTTTTCCCCTAAAAGAAGCATCTGATTATTCATGTTCTCCCCCTATAGCACCTGGATTTAATCCTTTAACACTGAGTCCGCTTCGTCCTAAACACATTACATTACCCGGTTGTTTTTTAGAATAAACCTTTGATTTAAAATTTTATGGACTTTTTGTGATTACCTGCCCCTTTTTCTATAGGAAGAGTATTTGGAGTTATTCCTTCTCTTTAACTCCGGTTTTTCAGCGTTATTCCTTATCATTAACTGCCATTTTCCAACCCTCATCTGATTTTTTGTCACCGTAAACCCGACATGACTACATTTCTTCTACTCTCCGCCTGTATTCGTAGTCATGACCACCAATATCCTCCCTTTCACCAATTCAATCCGCAAATCCCTGCCCCCACCTCTGTCCGCCCATTTTCACCATGGACACTCACCCGCCTTATCCCACTTTGAATATAGTATAGGAGTTAGAGGGGGGTGACCAAGATCAGCCATTTATATACTGCCAGCTCCTCCAGCCTGCAGAGTTTAGAAGATTGGCAGCTGAATGCCTTAGATAAATTTCAGAAAAAGATGACCGACAAAGAAAAACCCTTCCCCTGCATCCCTGCAACCATCGGGTTTGCCAACAATCAGCTTCGTTATGGATTTTCGGACGATCCAGGAAATCCGTCCTCCATTCAGCAGACAGCATCCATCCTGAAGGAATTCACAAAGCACTCAAGAAATTACGGAAGCTACACTTCACTGATCATTTTTTATAAACATAAGGATCATTTGAGAGTGGAGGAGTATGAGCAGCTTTTTTGGGATCAGCTGACGGGGCTGTCTGAGATAGATGAGGTGGAGTGGCCAAACGGAATCCCTAAAGACCCGCACGATCCGCTTTGGGAGTTCTGCTTTCATGGGGAAAAATATTTTATGTATTGTGCAACCCCTGCGCATAAAAATCGGCAGAGCCGCCATTTTGATACAATGATGCTTGCCATCACGCCGAGATGGGTTCTGCAGGAGTTCATGAAGAAAGAGACGTTAGCATCCCGCATTAAAAATCAGGTTCGCAAAAGGCTGCTCAATTATGATACTATCAGCATCCATCCTGATCTGAACAGTTATGGCAACGAAGATAATTTAGAATGGAAACAATATTTTCTTCGGGATGATGACACCGCGATTTCCAAATGCCCCTTTCATCGCCTGCTGGGGACGTTCAAGAATAAATAGGAGGACAGAAACCGCTTCTGTTCTCTATTTGGTTTTTCTATCGATATATAACGTACCGTCCTGCTGGACTTGTGCAAAAAATACATCTTCTGCTGAACTGATATTTGCTTTTTGCAGTTCCCTTTCAAGCCAGCCTTTTTCTAAATGTAATTTAGACAGATTTTCTGAATTGACCTTTCCATCGGAAATAACATCCGTAGGTAATGGAAAGAGAACATTTTTTATGCTCTGAATGTTTAAATCCATTTTCGTAACTGGCTGCTGACTTTCTTTTTTCAAAACAGACAGATCTCCGTTTGACTCCAGGATGGCGCAATCGACATCCTTAAAGGAGAATATATCCTTCTGCCTTAATAACGCCTGAAGCTCATCCAGGTCCACCCTTGCTGCTTTAAGAGCGGCTTCCATAATCTTGCCTTCTTTTATGACAATCAATGGGTCACCTGTTGTAACTGACCTTCCCTGTTTTGATTTGAGGTCGATGATATCCAATGCGATGGTGTAAGCCGTCCAAACAATTAGTGCGATTACTCCATCCTTAATGGGGGTCCTGTCATCCACGACAAGGTTTCCGGCAATAGACCCGATTCCGATGGCTGAAGCCCAATTAAAAAAGGTCATTTGCCCAATTTCCTTCCGGCCCATTAGCCTTGCCAGCATAAATAACACCATAAACGAGATGGTTACACGCAGAATCGTTTCATTAACCGGCATATCCAAACCACACCTTTCCATATAGACATCTTTTAAAAAATAGAGAGCCGTAATCCCTTTGCCCGGAAGCAGGCCTGAATGCAGCCTGCTCTAAAATGTTCTGCTGCTTAACTGGTTTATCACTTCATCGGAAGTCACAATCACTGCAAATTCTTTATGCAATGCCGCCAGCTCCAATTCCTGCACTGTTTTCGCCGAATGGACAACTCCCTTATGATCAGTGATGTCAAAAGCGGCAACCGCATCTGACACCAAATAAGTAATAAACCCTAAATTAGCGCTCATTCGCGTTGTAGTTGACACACAATGCTGTGTTGACAGGCCTGTGATGACAACTGATTCAATCTGCTGCTGCCGCAATTGGATTTCAAGTTCTGTGCCGATGAAGGCACTGTTCACATTCTTTGTGAAAACCTGTTCCCCTGATTTTGGAGCCAGCAGGTCCTTAAATTGGATTCCCGCTTCATTTTTGTGATAAAGAGGCGATTGCGGGTCAAGCGACAAATGCTTTGAAAAGAAAATAGGCCACTTCCGCTTCCTCCATTCTGTCAGCAGGCGAAACGCATTGTTTTCAGCCTGGGGATTGTTCCGCTTCCCCCAGTATGGGTCGTCAAATCCCTTTTGCATGTCCAAAACCAACAATGCTGGTGCAGTAGGAAATCTATTCATTTCACTTCCCTCCTAAAAGGATCGTTAATTTACTCTGGCGACTCCGTTTGCAAAATGCTCCCAGAGGATTGCTTCAACCTGTTTTCCTTCTTCTTCATGGCAGCCAATAATCAAAATAACCTCAGACTTTACTCCTTTTAACAGCCGCTTATTTCTAGTTCTTAGCTTAATAAGTGTGAAATCAATTGCAAAGCCAAGCAGAAATCCAACCGCAGCCCCAATCAATCCCCAATAAATTGGTCCCCATTCCAATATAAATCCTCTGCTGGCTCCAACAACTGAGAACATTACCGCCAGTACCATCCCTTTATTTATAAGTGATACTCCATCTGACTTGTGAATTGTGTCAAACATCCCCGGATCCTCCGTCCGGTTATCCAGTGGGACCGAATATATGTCAGTTATCCCCTGCTGTTCCAGCTTCCTGATTGCAAGTTCAAGATAGGGTGAATGGTCAAATGTTGCAAATACCTGCATTTACTTCACCTTAATGCCTTTCTGTAAATGAAATGAATTTGTTTGATAATACTTTCTTAAGAACTTCTTCTGCTCGGTATCATATAATTTATTGTTTTCAACAACGTTCATATAGGTATCATAAAGTGTAAAAAAATAAAATGATGGCAAATAAAGCAGCCACTGTGCATTTAAAACTTGAGATGATTTCTTAAGTTCTCCTATTAGGAGGTAATGGAATGCTTCGATAAAATGAGAAAAATGGACAAGTACAACCGTCATAACCAATGTAAAAAAGGCGCCAAAGATTCTATGAATGTATAATTGGCCAAGGCTTGGGATGGTCAACGACCATAAAATAGCGGCTATGGGGTCTCTCTTATCCAGGTAATTGATCTCGAATGGTTTTATCACTAATCTCTCTATGGTGCTTGCGTCTTTTTCGTTCAGAAGAAAAATTTTATTCATGTCTACAGTTGTCCGGTAACTATCCCAGATGGCGAAAATATATACAGGAATATACAAATGCATGTATCTGATATCTATTACATCTTTTGCTTTTTGAATATCTCCGATGAAGCTATAAACCATGGCTGAATTCAAATGAATCATTTGGTTTATAAATAATTCCCAAATAACCAGGGAAAAGCCCCTAAGATATTTATTTAACAGCAGATGACCGTAGCCCGGAAATACTGCAGACCACATAGCAACTACATAGGGATTTCTCAAATGAATTTGTGAGGTTCCAAAAATACTTAAATACGCAAGCTTAGGAACCGCTTTTTGATTCTTGTATGTATATGGCATAAATCCACCCCAGCTTTATCTGAAAAAACCATTATTGGTATTTTCCATCAAGAAGGATCTTTTCATACATCTTTCAGAGTCATTTAGCATTGTATTTGATGAAACTGTAAACGAAAGTTGATATAAAGTTTATTTTCATTTTGTAAGATAATCCTTGAAATTAGTTTTAGGAGGCATTTATGTGAAAAAACTGCTGCATGGGGTTACAGATTGGGTTTCCACCAAACGGGGAATGTGGATTACGATTATCGGCTGGCTTGTGCTGATGATCGGCTTAAGTGCAGGTCCGATGCTTGGAGATTATAAAACAAATAATTTCCAGTCGCTTCCTGATGACGCGAAATCCATAATTGCCCAGAATAAAACAGAAGAATATTTTCCAAACAAACAAGGAACTCCGGGCATCCTGGTTTTCCATAATGAAAATGGCGAGGTTGAAATCGACGAAGCTAAACAGATTCTGGAAGGAATCATGAAAGAAGACATCGATGGAGTCAAGACGATTATCGATATCAGCAAGCTTCCGCCGCAAGCCCTCGGTTCTTTCATTTCTGAGGACAAGTCCACGTTAATTGTGCCGATGGAGCTTGAACAGGGACTTGGCAATGATCAGTATGCCGAGATCAATGATCATGCGTCAAAAGCAGGCAATAAAATTGCGGAGGATCTCGAAAGCACTTCCTTTTATATCACGGGTCCAGCCGGTATTGCCGGAGATACAGTCAAGCTGTTCGAACAGGCGGACTTTGTTCTCCTGATTGCCACCGTTGTCATCATTCTTGTACTGCTTATAGCCATTTACCGTTCACCATTGCTAGCTATCATTCCACTTCTGGCAACGGTAATCGTCTACCAGGTCGTGAACCAGAGTGTTGCTTTAATGGGTGCCGGCGGACTTGAGATCAATAACCAGACGACCTCTATCATGAGCATCTTGCTGTTTGCTGCCGTGATAGATTATTCTTTATTTGTTTTCTCCCGTTACCGCGAGGAGCTCAATCATTTCGAAAACAAATACGAAGCCATAAAACATGCCATGCGGGCAACCGGCGAGCCTGTTTTCTTTGCGGGCGGAACGGTACTTGCTGCCATGCTGGTTCTGTTCTTCGCTGATTTCCGCGATTATCAGAACTTTGCACCGATTTTTGGAACGGCGATGTTTTTTATCATGCTCGCGTCAGTTACACTGGTTCCAGCTCTATTCACCCTGTTTGGACGCAAGGCGTTTTGGCCGAAGGTTCCTAAATACGGTGCTGAAACAGAAGTTAAACATAGTGTCTGGGGACCCATTGCCAGATTCGTTGTGAACAAGCCCGGCCTCTCAGGCGGAATTGTCGGCATTTTCATGCTGATCACAGCGTTTAATATTTTCAGCCTTGATTATGAATTCGACACCGTCAAGAAATTCCCGGAAGACCTGCCATCGCGGGTTGGCTATGAAATAGTCGAAGCAAGATATGACAAAGGCGAGCTGGCTCCTTCGACACTTCTGGTTGTCAGCGATCAGAAGCTGGCTGAAAACGATACAGCAGCGATAAGTGAAAAGCTGCAGGAATATGAGGAAGTTGCCTCTGTCCGCCTGTCTGCCCTATCCGAAGACGGCAAGGCGGCAATAATGAGTGTGGCATTATCCATCAATCCATATTCAAATGAAGCCATATCCTTTATGAAAGATCTGCGTGACGACACACCAGAGTTATTAGAAGAAATCGGTGTGGAAGCTGAGTCCTACTATAGCGGGGTCACTCCGAAAATAGTGGACGAACAGGATGTCAACAGCGATGATATAATGAAAATTGTCCTGCTTGAAACGGTCCTGATACTTGCATTGTTATTTGCGCTAACGAAATCCATCAGGATGCCGATCTACATGATGGCAACTATTTTGCTCTCATTTGTCTCGGCTTTAGGGCTAGGGATATTCCTGGTTGATGTATTATTCGGCTTTGATGCCATCAGCTCCCGAGTTCCAGTCTATTCATTTATTTTCCTAGTCGCATTGGGGATTGATTATAACATCATCCTGGTTTCGCGTTTTATGGAGGAAAGGAAGAAACATCGAGTGAAGGACGCTCTTGAAATTTCCATCCGCAATACCGGCGGCGTTATTTCTTCGGCAGGCCTCATTCTGGCTGCTACCTTTGCCGCCCTGATGACCATGCCAATCGCGGACTTATTCGTCTTCGGCTTCATCGTTGCGATGGGAATATTGATTGATACCTTCCTAGTGAGAGGGATGCTGCTTCCGGCATTAATCTTATTCTTTGAAAAAGATAAGGAAACTTTTCGGCAAAACATTTCGGAATAGAGTGAGGGTCCCTCCCTATTCCCTTTAAGGAGGCCCTGCTATGAAAATACTAGTCGTAGATGATGATGTGCATATACAGAAACTCGTAACGATTCATCTAAATCATGAAGGCTATCAGGTGCTGCGTGCGAACAATGCTCAAGAAGCATTGGCGCTGCTGGAAGAGCAGACGGCAGATTTAGCTGTTGTCGATGTCATGATGCCTGGCATGAATGGATTCGAACTCACCAGGATTTTGACTGACGACTTCGGAATCCCTGTTATTCTTCTGACGGCAAAAGGGCAGCTCAGTGATAAAGAACAGGGCTTCCTATCCGGATCTGAAGATTATATTGTCAAACCGTTTGAAGTGAAAGAGCTCCTTTTCCGGGTAGCCGTGGTGTTAAGAAGAGCCGAGCGGGCGATGGAAACAGTCGTTAAGGCCGGTAATCTGACCATTGACAGAAAAAGCTTTGAAGTGGAAATCAATCAGGAGACCATCCTTTTTCCATTAAAGGAATTTGAGCTCCTAAGCCTGCTTTCGGCCCGCAAAAATAAAATAACACAGAGGGCCGCATTGATTGAACAGGCTTGGGGAGCCGATTATGAGGGCAGCGAACAAACTTTAAATACCCACATCAACCGAATTCGCGACCGGTTGAAAAAATACGGGGCAACCGTTGAGATTCAGACTATTCGCGGCATCGGGTATAAGCTTGAGGAAACCAAATGAAGTCGCTCTACCGGAAATTCATTGCAGCCACACTTGTGATTTTAGCCATAAGTATCCTGCTTTCCTTCTTTTTAACCAACTGGGTCTATATGGCTTCGACAAAAGGGAAAATCGACAGACACAATGTAGTGATTGCAGAGGAAATTGCGAATGGCCTTGAACATATGCATTCCTCCGGCTCCACTTATAAAACGTACTTAAATTCGATGAGCAAGCTCGGCTATCAGCTCTATATCGTGAGTGAATCCGGAGATGGAGAATTCTTCGGGCAGCCTTTCAATAAGACAGAGCTGCCTGAAGAAGCTGAAAAGGTACTGACTGATCAGAAGGTCTATCATGGGATGGATAGCTTCGCCGGCCAATTTCTGATGATGGGTCATTTTTCAAACGACCTTGAAAATACGGTCGGCGTCCCTTTTACCATGGACAATCAGAATTACGGGCTTTTTCTCCGGCCGGATAATAAGCTGCTTTTCTCGGACATTCACATGATCTTCGCGTGGTTCTTTGTCGCCATTGCCGTTGTCAGCATCACCGGGGTGATCTGGTTCGCCAAGCACCTGATCAAGCCGATCACGAAGCTAACGGAAGCGACCAGGGAAATTACCCGTGAGAATTTCAACTTCCCATTGAATATTGAGCGACGGGATGAAATCGGACAGCTCGCGGAAAGCTTCAGCCGCATGCAGGCTCAGCTGCAGCACAATGATGAGGCCCGCAAATCATTCATCAACAATGTGTCCCATGACTTTCAGTCCCCTCTCATGAATATTCAGGGGTATGCGGAGCTTCTGCAGACACAGAAACTGTCAGATGGAGAACATTTCGAATACGTGCAGATTATCGACCAGGAGTCCAAGCGGCTGTCCAATCTGACCAAACAGCTTCTGCTATTGACTTCCCTTGACCAGAATTCCTATCCGATGAAGCTCTCGGAGGTGAAACTGGACGATCAGATTAAGGAAACCATCCGCAGGCATCAATGGCGGCTGGAGGAAAAAGAAATTGAGGTTTCGTACAAGCTCGCGCCCGTCACATTAAAGGGGGACCCCGAGCTATTAGTAAATATCTGGGACAATCTGCTGACGAATGCGATAAAATATAACTCGCATGGCGGCAGCATTCTGATCAGCCTGTATCAAACCCAAACAGCGATTGAAGCTGTTTTTAAAGATACCGGAATTGGAATATCAGAGGATGCGATCAGCCAGATTTTCGAGCGCTTTTACCGGGTGGACTCGGCCAGGAAAAAAGATGGCACAGGACTCGGGCTATCGATTGTAAAACAAATCATTGAGCTGCATAATGGGGAAATAAAGGCAGACAGCAAGGCTGGCGAAGGCACCACCTTTACCATTACATTTTTCAGGGAGAAACAACGGGAGGAATAAACATTATGGAACAAAAATGGAGTATTAGATTAATAAGGTTTGCAGCTATCTTTGGCATTATTGGAACCTATCTTGGTTCGCATATGTCCGGGCAGATGGATTATTCGTTAAGGCCCATTCATGCTCACATCCTGCTGGTAGGATGGCTTTCCGTCTTTGCCTGGGGAATCTTTTATAAAGTCTACCGCGTAAAATATAAAAAGCTCGTATCCATTCACAGCATCCTTGGAATGGCAGGAGCACTTGGTCTGACAATCGGCATGTGGATGTATACTTTAAATCCGTTTAATTTAGGAGATACCTTTGTTCTGGTCTTCTTTATTGTCGGAGGAACCCTGCTGCTGCTGGCCTTTGCACTCTTTGTGGCAATTACCTTTTTAAATGAAAAAACTTCGGAACAGTAAGTTATAAAAGCAATGCAGTCCTCTTTTGGAGTCTGCATTGCTTTTTTAAAATGATAAGAAAGGAGAAATTTTAACTTTGAGAACTGTCCAGCGAAAGCAGCCTACCCCCTCGAGGTGTTGGGGGTGACCAAGGCGCTTGCGCTTTTCTTTAGTCAGCCTTGCTGCAATGAATTCCAATAGGCTTTAGCTTCCGCTTCCAAAACTTTTAATCTCTTGTAATAGTCAGGAAACTCGTTAAGATGCGCCAGGGCAATTTTCCCTGTAAGAAGCGGGTCATCTCCAGTAACATTGGTTTGGCTTGATCGTTTTCCATGTTCCAGTTCTGTATTAACACCCATCCAGAATTCATTCAGATCAAACTGGGTTTTCGTAAAATCAATTCCCAATAGCAGTGCAATGGCTGCGGCCTCTTCTTTGGAAAAGCCTGCTCTCTGTCTGCTGGTATTTGGAAAAGCCTGATGATTCACATGTCCTCTGCTAAAGTGATGCCCGTAAGGATAAGAATAATACAACAACATTCACCTCTCCATGCCAGATACCATAATGTATGTGAATGATTTTTTTAGGAGCATGGACTTGAACAAAATAAAAAAGGGCCCAAAAGGCCCTTTCCTAACAGCATCTTCCAGTATTCCCGATCATCGAGATCCCGCTTCCGTTTCCGCTTCGCTCTAATACAAGATCCTCGGTGTTTGGTTCAATAATCGGATCGATTGCTACTTTGATTTCATTGATTGTGACAATAAAATCATCTGATTCCGGCTCATCCAGAGCCAGTCCTATTCTTGGCTGTCCTCAGCCATAGCCGTCAAAAAAGATGCGGACGCTGCTGGCATTTTGTTCTTCCAGCATTTTTTTCAATTCGTCACGCGCATTGTCTGTAATTTTCAAATCTGTTCCCTCCCTTTGAATGTTTTTAAGTATATTATTTACTTTCCTGTTTCGGCAAATGTTTTAATTCGGCCGCCGATTTCATCCCGTACACGCTGGAAGAAAGCCCATTTTTCTTCTTCTGTTCCTTCTGCTTTCGCAGGGTCATCAAATCCCCAATGCTCGCGCTTTACATGTGGAGGTGTCATCGGGCATTTATCAGCTGCATCGCCGCAAAGCGTTACAACCAAATCTGCATTATTGAGTATTTCCGGATCAATGATATCAGAAGTCTGGTTTGAGATGTCAATTCCAGCTTCATTCATTGCTTTTACAGCGTTCGGATTCAAGCCATGTGCTTCAATCCCTGCACTATAAACATTCCATTCTTCACCTAAATGCTGTTTTGCCCATCCTTCTGCCATCTGGCTGCGGCATGAGTTGCCTGTGCATAGGAAGTAGATCGTTTTTTTAGTCATGTTGAGATTCTCCTTTTTTAGATAATCATTAGCCAAATGTACAATCCGGTTAATGTGATGAACAGTGTTGGAACGGTTAATATAATCCCTGTTTTAAAGTACGTTCCCCATGAGATTTTTACTCCCTTCAGGGACAATACATGAAGCCACAGCAAAGTTGCGAGGGATCCAATCGGCGTAATTTTTGGGCCTAAATCCGACCCAATCACGTTCGCATAGATAAGGGCTTCACGGATAATGCCGCTTGTATCGGTTTCCGCAATGGCCAAAGCGTCAATCATCACGGTAGGCATATTGTTCATGACAGAAGAAAGGATGGCCGCAATGAATCCCATTCCGATCGTTGCTGCAAATAGTCCCTGGTCAGCTGTGATTTGAATTAAATCAGCCAATACATTTGTAAGACCCGCGTTTCGAAGTCCGTATACCACTACATACATGCCTATCGAAAAGAAAACGATAGCCCATGGTGCACCTTTGATGACCGTGCGCGTATTCACGGCAGGGCTTCTTCGCGCCATGATCAGAAAGAACACTGTTACAATGCCTGCGATGAATGAAACAGGGACACCAATCCACTCACTGGCAAAATAGCCTATTAATAAGATGCCTAAAACGAGCCATGACAATCGGAACATTTTGCTGTCTTTAACTGCTTCGGCTGGTTTTTTCAAATGAGATAAATCATAATTCTTTGGAATACTTTTTCTAAAGTATAAGAATAAAACCAAAATGCTGGCACCCAGTGAAAAGAAGTTCGGGATAATCATGCGGGAGGCGTATTCCACAAAGCCGATTCCAAAAAAGTCAGCTGAGACGATATTGACCAGGTTGCTGACAACCAACGGCAGTGACGTTGTATCTGCAATAAATCCGCTTGCGATAATAAACGGAAAAACCAATTTTTCCTCAAATTGAAGGTTCCGCACCATCGCAAGGACAATTGGCGTGAGAATGAGTGCCGCTCCATCATTCGCAAAGAATGCGGCGACAACCGCTCCCAAAATGGAAACATAAATGAACATCTTCACTCCGCTGCCCTTTGCCGCTCTTGCCATATGTAAAGCGGCCCATTCGAAAAACCCGATTTCATCTAAAATAAGCGATATTATGATGATGGCAATAAAGGTTAATGTGGCATTCCAGACAATGGATGTAACTTCTATGACGTTATTGAAATCCACCACACCGGCTATTAAAGCAAGGATAGCTCCGCCGCATGCGGACCAGCCGATGGACAGACCTTTTGGCTGCCAAATGACTAATATGAGGGTGACTAAGAAAATCACCGATGCTAAAATTATTTGAGTCAATGTATTCCCCCCTCTTACTCACAGGAAATTCGCAATCCCTGCTCTTCCAATTCTGTTAATAAATAATCCTGGCTTGGAAGGTGATCAAGCACAGTCTGAACCAATTGGTAATATTCACTTTCCTGATTCAATGAATAAATAATCCACTGACCCCTCCTGTTTTCCTTTACCACACCTGCATCTTTTAGTTTCCGAAGATGCTGGCTGATGGCTGGCTGGCTCATTTTAAAAATTTCCACAAATTCACACACACAGCAATCATGATTATTTAATAGCTTCACCATTGTGAGCCGTGTTTTATCGCCGCATAATTTTAAAATGGATGCTGCCTTGCCGATTTCAACTGTGGATTCTATCATGATATCATCACCTCCGCTTTGCATATATTAATATATAATGATTTGCTTATATAAGCAAATGGTTTTTTTCTTATTTACAATAACTTTACATATATTTTGCTTTTTATTTTAGCAGTATTCGTTTGGTTTGCCTGTTTTGAAAAAGGAGAAGTTTACTTGTGTGGCTGCCTTACTCCATGCACTTTCAGACAGGGACTGCTCACGGGAGGAGCGA
Source organism: Bacillus sp. 22-7 (assembly GCF_010628845.1). Taxonomy (NCBI): domain Bacteria; kingdom Bacillati; phylum Bacillota; class Bacilli; order Caryophanales; family Bacillaceae; genus Bacillus; species Bacillus sp. 22-7. Next base: position 288,113 of record NZ_NJQY01000006.1, read on the forward strand.
CTCATGGCCACTCTCCATTCATTCGGACAGGGAAGGAAGAAATCCTAGAGTTCCTGTCCGAACTTTGTCCAACTTCGGACTAACAATCCGGAAATCTGAGTTTCCTAATCTGGCAGCCCGCCGAACATATAGAAAAACCCGACAAAAAAACGGCTAAACTAATAGCCGCACTTCTATTTAAAGTAGTTTTTCCATAGCCATCACATCAACAAATTCTCCATCCAAAACACCCTGGTTTTGAAATATCCCTACTTCACGAAACCCCAATTTCTTATACAGACTCTGTCCCAGTCCATTAAATGGAAAAGTAAATAAAACCAGCTTATGGAACTTGTTTTCTCTTGCTTTCTTTTCGAGGGCAGAAAGCAGCTTACCGCCTGCCCCCTTGCCCCTGAATTCCCTGGAGATATAGACTGAGATATCTGCCACTCCATTATAAGAACAGCGGCTGCTGTACGGATTCAGAGAAGCCCAGCCGATTACTTGACCTCCTTTTTCTGCGGCAAGCACACTAAATCGTCCCTGATGCTGTTCAAACCAGTCTGCCATATAGGAAAGATCTTTTTCCTCTGTTTCCAATGTAGCGATGCGGTCTTTTATTCCCTGATTATAAATCTCCATAATCTCTTCCAAATCTGTCTTCTTCGCTAAACGAACAACATTTTCACTAATCATTGCAGTTCCCCCGCTAATAAGATTCATAAATCTCTTTTTTTATAAAAGTGTTTAACCTATTGGCTAAAACTGTCCATATCGCAGCTAAAATAAGCAGTATGAACGAACCGCCCCAATATAAAAATGTAAAACCAGCTTCTAATTGGATTACTATGTAACTAATTGCAGGTCCTAAAGCTGCCCCTACATCTTGAAAGATGGTGTATACCGTAAGGAAAGAAACCACGTTTGCAGTTTTTGCTGTGTCCAGGGCAATCGTATCCAGAATGGTTGATAAAATAGTAGCACCGGCCATCACTAAAAGAGTAACTGCTATCCAAAGATATAATGGAAGTTTAGCAGATACCAAGCCAAAGACACCCCCTGCAAAAATCAGGGAAACAATAAAAATCGGCAGCCTCCCCGGCGCCCCATCAGACCAGTGCCCCACTGTTTTCCCCAGAAAGGGTTCCCATGTCCACCTTACCGCTTGTATTAGGCCTGATAAAAAAGTAACACTGACAGCCACATTCCATATTGATATACTCTCTCCGTAAAAATGTTCAATCAAGGAGCTCATTGTGGATGTCACTATTCCCTGATATAGCATGGCAATGAGAAAGCCTGATACAATAATCGCTGCTTTATATGCGGTCCTGCCAATGAAAGGCTTCTCTTCAGCCATTGTACCAATCTTTCCGGGTGTCTCCTCAACTTGATTAATTTTAGAGCTCAGCATTAGAGGAAGCCCCAACAGGGACAATAATCCAAATGCAATTGAAACCGTACTCAAGCCTATAATCGGAACGAGCAAGCCCCCAACCAGCATTCCGACCAGGCTTCCTGTACGGTAGAGCCCGTTATATAAGCCCATAGAACTTCCACGCTTATTGTTTTCAGCATAAACAGCAACAACCGACAATCCTCCGATCCGAAAAAATGACCAGGCAATCCCCCATAATGAACGGAGGATCACCCAGGACGCAAACCCTTCGAACACACCGTATCCTATCGTTGTGAATCCGCCTAACAGAACCGCAATGATCAGACCAGCCTTTAATGAAATGTGTTTATACATCCAGCCTGCCAATGGATTAAAAGGCAATCGTATGAATCGGTTTATGGAAAGGAGCACACCCACTTGCCAAATTGATTCAAGCCCAGCAGTTTCCCAATAAATAGGCAAGGCAATGTACAGCATGGAATCTCCTAAGAGACTTAAAGCTGTGACGATGGCGACTATTATAATTGGCTGTGAAGATAATTGATCTTTGATAGTCACCAGGATTCATCCTCTCCGGTTATTAAATTTAATCATTCGGATGTTTAATTAAATCCCGATAAGCCAAAATAAATTGTTCATACGTTTCCTTCCCCATTTCAATCTCCCGCAATCGAAACAGCCTTTCAAACGTTTTATCTTTTGCTTCCTCAACAGAACACCCAAAAGCATTCATGATTAATTTAATATAGGATATAAAATATTCTTTTTTGAGAGCTCCAGCATGATTTATGGTCATTATTATCACCTATTCAATTATATTTTAAGGAGCAGCGAATCAATTGCAGCAGGATGACGCAGACACTTCAATTGAACTTTTTAAATTAACGCTGCATACACCTGTTTCCGGCAAATCCAGCTCCACTTTTTCTGCAGCAGCGAAATCACCGCTCAAATAAGCAGCCACAGACCTGACCTGCTCATAGCCTGTCGCCATCAAGAAGGTTGGAGCACGGCCATAGCTTTTTGAACCCACAATATAAAAATTTTTCTCAGGCTGTCTTAATTCCTTTTCTCCATGGGGACGAACCGTTCCGCAGCTATGAATATTAGGATCAATTAATGGTGCCAATGAACCTGCACTTTCAGTTGCAGAATCAATGGAAGTACGAAGTTCACTTATAATTGAAAAATCTGGACGGTTTCCTGTATTGACAATCATTTCATCGATTCCATTCAGGCTTCTCTGCTTCCCGTTTTGGCTGCCTATTAACTCGATTCCCGTTTCCGACTCTTTGACGAGCTGGATACGAAATGGAGTAACGGCCTCCACTTGCCCTTTATCAACCAATTGATGGATTCTCCTTCCGAGGCGGCCGCGTGCTTCAAGTGCATCTTTTTCTTCTCCTCCATAAGCATCCTCAACCTGATTTCTTCTCATAATCCATAAAATCTCCGTTTTGGGATAGGACTCTTTCAAAGCGGCTAAATCCAGCAAGGCATTAATCGCTGAATGGCCTCCGCCGACAACTGCAACTCGCTTATTCCGATAGCGCTGCTGCTCACTCCCTAATACATCGGGTATTCCATAAAATATCTTTTCATTTAGTTTCTTCTCATCAGCCAGCCAAATTCCGCTTGATGAAGCCGGATTAGGATTTCCCCAGGTTCCTGCAGCATCAATGACTGCTCTCGATTCGAAAGTTTTGTACTCTCCATTCTGCTCAGCATGGATAACAAAGGGAATGTCTTCCCGGTTTGCGGTTTTCATTTTATCGGTGTCTTTCCTGCCAACTGATAAAACTTTCGTATTAAGGTGAAAGAAAGGCTTTATTTCAGGTAAGCTCGACAGCGGCTTTAGATAGTGTTCAACAAGTTCCTCCCCGGTAGGCAAAGCTTCCAATTGCGGCTGTACCCAGCCATTTGCGCTTAATAACCTGGCAGCAGCTTTATCAATATTGTATCGCCATGGTGAGAATAAGCGAATATGTCCCCAGCTTTTGATATTAGCTCCCGCTTGCTTTCCCGCCTCGAGCAAAATAAATGATTGCCCCCTGCTTGCCAGGTGTGCAGCAGCTGCCAGACCCACCGGTCCGGCTCCAATTATAGCCACAGGCAGCTCTTTTGTTTCCCTCTTGCCTAATGAATTCTTTTCTAGTTCGTTTTTCTTAGGTGTGCAGCATCCTTTTACAAGATCATTCTGATTAGTCATGCTTTCTCCTCTTTTCTCCAATTATTTTTACTTGCAAAATGCAAGTTTTTACTCCAGAGGCATTTACCCCTGAAACGGCTTACAGCATGCACTGGATTTTGCCATTGCATTATTTAACAAATGAATCGAGCGGATGACTGTTTCTTTTTCAAACTCATTCATTTGTGAAAAAACCTCTTGTAAAAAAGAATTCATCTGCTGATCGATAGAACCTGCAATATATTTCCCTTCAGCAGTCAGCGAAAGAATACTGATTCTCTTATCAGCAGGATCTGGCGTTTTCTTAACTAAGTTCACTTTCACTAAAGATTGAACCTGCCTGCTGAAAGTTGTGATATCGGTCCCTAATGTATCCGCAATCTGCTGCATGGACGGGTTATGCTGATTGTCAATCTCATAAAGAATATGGCTTTGAATGAGGGAAATATCGCATCCGCCGACACTGCAGCAATTTTTATTGAGTAAGCCAAAACGGCGCGTCATTACTTGAAACAAACTGCGAAGATTTTCCATTATTTTCACCTCTTGGTTACATTATAAATATATTATTTGTATTTTGCAACTAATTTTTATTTATTTTTCTAGCAAAAAAAACAGACCAGCATTCAGGTCTGCTTCCAATTATTCTTATAACTTAAAACTTTATTAAGATGTCATCCCCAGACCAATGACTCCAATTAAGATAAATGCCAGGGATAATAACTGTTTATATTCGAATCTTTCTTTAAACCAGAATAAACCGGCGAGTGTAATGCCAATGCTTCCCACTCCCGTCCAAATTGCATAAGCCACACCGGCTGGGATTCTTTGCATAGCCATGGATAAGCAGAAGAACGAGAAAATAAAGCCAACTGTCATTACAGCAATCGGCCATTTCTTTTTCGTTCCATCCATGTATTTCATCGCGATTGTGGCAATCACTTCTTCTATCCCCGCCAGGACCAATAATCCCCAGGCCATTAAGATTCACCTCCCGCTTCCGTGTTTTCCTGTTTCGTAAAGGTCTTCATGCCAATGATCCCTGCCAATAAAATCACCAGAAAGAATAATTGAGTAACCGAAAAAGGCTCTCCCATTATCACACCTAAAATATAGGTACCCACAGTTCCAATTCCGACGAAAACGGTATAAGCCGCCGCAACAGGAATTACCTTATAAGAGCGGATCAATAAGATGAAACTTGCTGCAATCAGCAATGTGGTAATCGTCCACTCCAGAAATGAATCTGCATATTTTAAACCTGAAGCCCAGATCACTTCAAGGATGCCGGCTGCAAATACTAACATCCATTTCATTTGCTCTCAACCCCATATGAATGACTGTCAGTCATTTTTATTTTTAGAAAAATTATTGGAAGCAGCCCAATAATTTTAATCTTTGATTAGTGATTTCCTGATAAATTTAAAAAGTTCTTCTTTATAAACAGACAGGGATTCATCCTGCTCTGCGCCAATATAATATCTTTCAGCAGCATTTTCAATAAGGTTTATAATGGTCCTTGAGGTCCATTTCACATTAATGTCTGCATAAATTTCTTCTTTCTGCACTGCCTTGCTGATTTCAATCTCAAGCCATTCGTAATATGGCCGGTATACCTCTTCCCATTTTTCCAGGGAATGATTGAATGCAAGTCCCGAGTATACAAGTACTATGATATCTTTATGTTCATCGGTAACCTTAAAGGTCTCATCGATTACGCCATCTAAAGTGCTCCAAAAGCTTTCTGTTTCCTCTACCTTTCTCTTCATCCGCTCCAGTATCTTTGTGAGAAGTGAATTGGCGATCGCAGGAACCAAATCACTCTTTGAAGAAAAATATAAATAGAACGTTCCCTGAGCGATGCCTGCTTTTTTAACGATCTCTGATACTGAGGATTTTTCAAGTCCCTTTTCAGAAATAACCTCTATAGAAGCGTTCAGTATTCTGCTGTATTTATCATCTGGCCGATGCTGCATATGATTTACCCTCCTTGCACAAAAGCGAATGACTGACTGTCATTCATTATACCAATCCATTTCCTTTCTATCAAGAATAATGAAAGTTCCCTTAAAACTTGGTAATTTTCCAGAACTAATTACTTTGCGCAAAGTATATTATCGATTATACTTAATTTGTAAACGTATTCTATAAAGATAAATCAAGGGGGCATTATCATGGGTAAATTCGATAATAAAATTGTATTGGTTACTGGCGGAGCATCAGGAATGGGAAAACGCATGACTGAGCTTTTAGTCGATGAAGGGGCATATGTTATTGCAGCGGACATTAATAAAGAGCTCCTGGACGTTGTCAGCCAAAATGAGGCAGTGGAAGGCAAATTGCTGAATGTCATGTCTGAGGATGATTGGAAAAAGGCTGTGGAAGAAATTGTTGCCGATCATGGAAGAATCGATGTTCTTATCAATAATGCGGGCATTTCAAGTGAGAAGCATATGGATGATGTGACAATTGAAGATTGGGATCTCATGATGCGCATCAATGGTTTCGGACCATTTGCAGGAATGAAGCATGTTTTGCCGCAAATGGTCAAACAGCAGAGCGGTGCCGTTGTGAATATTTCCAGCTACACAGCCATGGTGGGAATGGGAACAAACACATACACTGCTTCAAAAGGGGCTGTCAGAGCCATCTCCAGAGCGGCAAGCACACAGTTTGGCCGATTCGGGATCAGGGTTAATGCTGTTTTCCCTGGAGTTATTAAAACGCCAATGACAGAAAACCTGTCAGAATCCAGTGAAGTGCTGCAAAGATTAATTCAGGCAACTCCGCTTCAAAGACTTGGTGAAGCGGATGACGTGGCACGCGCTGTCATGTTCCTTGCTTCAGATGATGCTTCTTATATTACAGGAGCAGAATTAGTTATTGACGGCGGATTTTCTGCACAATAAACACAAAGAACTGTTCCCGCTGCGGGACAGTTTTTTTGTGTTCCCTCATCTCCCATGTGATGGTTTGCACAGTTTAATAGGAGCAGCTGCGCTGAATACGATACAGCAGCTTTTCCCCCTGTTCTTCCATTTGGTATTCCAATGCTGCTTGCATTAAAATGACATTAGGGTAAGATATCCTGTATTCGAGCAAAGGTATTGTCTAAAAAGGAGTTACCAATCATGTCTATCCAAATTGTCATTCTCGGTCTATTAGAAGAGAAAGAATATCATCCATATGAAATGAAAAAAGTCATTTTAGAACACAAATGGGATCACCTATTCCCCGTTACGGACGGCAATTTATATCATGCCATCCGCAAGCTCGAAAAGCATAAGTGGATCCAGGCGGAAAAGCAGGAACAGGTGAACAACCGGCCAAACCGGACTGTCTACCGAATTACTGAAGATGGAAAATATCAGCTTTCTGAAGAAATCATAGAGGTCTTTAAAAAGCGGATGCCAGAACCGCGATCCCTTTATCCAGCCCTATTGTTTGTTCAATCAGCCCAAGTCTCCGAAGCAGCTGAACATATAAAAAACTGGATTTCTGATTTGAAGGCAGAAAGCAAAGTAAAGCATGACTACCAGGCGGTCATTCCCAATCTGATACAGGAACATTACAAGGGCTTAAATGAATTTTATATGAATTGGCTGACAGACATTCTCCAGGCCTTGGAGGAAAAAAAATAAGCAGAATAGGGATCGGTTCCCTTTTCTGCTTATTTCAAATAATCCATATCAATGACCCGATTTTTCGAACCGCCCGAATGTATAATTTCAACATCGACTATAATGCTTTTCAAAGAATCTTAAGTCAAATGTTTATTTTTCTTCCATTCCTGCCAATTGTCACGGTATAAAGTGTGTTCCAAATTGAGAAAGTCCGTATTCTCCTTAATGCCCAAATCAAATAGCTTTTGTATTTCGTTTTTTATAGCTGCTTCAGTCAGCTCTTCCATTTGTTTTAAATTGGTTGTTTTATTATTATCTCGATTGGTGATGTACCCTTTAGCCTCTACTTCGATATCAATCCTGCCATCCCTTGCTCTATACATGGCTTTCGGATCGTCAAATACTGGCAGAAACTCTGGATCATCTTCATTCGGCACTAACACCTGTATTCTTTCCATCTTGGGAATGACCCACCTTATACCCTTTAACACATCATAGGGATAAAACCCCTTAAAGTTTTTATTCTTTATAAAGAAAGCACCATTTAATGCTAGTTTTGGCTCCTTCTTTTTATTTTCTTCCCATTGAGAGGCATTTATAGATAAGGATGGCACATATGCCGTAAAAGCCGGCTCATAAATTTGTTTGGCAAGCTTAAAAAACTGGATAGGCCTGAGCTTAGAGCTCTGCTGAAAAACTGATTCTGGAGCATGCAAAATTGTATCCAGTGTTGTCTGGCCAAAAAAGCCAAGCGTGGAAAGAATATCTTTAATCGGTTCTTTCGTTCCGTAAACCCAGGGAGTCAGCCGAAATTCATGGTAACGGGTCAGGCCATCCAAAATTTCATGAAACCCCTGTTCTAAAGCAGATTCGCTTAAGACGATGGCAGTTACATGCGCCCATATAGTCCTTGCCTGGGCAGTATTGTAGACTTCAAAGAAAGCACTATTAAATGTTTCTCCTTCAGCCTCAGATACCCACATTTTCGCAGGAGACGTATCTCCTCCTTCTGTTTTGGCAACTTTCATTAGATCCACCATCTGGATATAGGTATGGTACTTTCCATCTTTATAATCCACCCCAATGGCAGTAGCATAGTTAAGATCCTTCATTTCTTTAATATCTGTACATCCTGTTTGTGAAACCAGAATCAGGAAAGCCACAGCCATTAAAAGCCCTTTGCGCAAAGTCAGCAGCATCACTTTCTCCCCCTTTTTAGCATCGGGGCAGTAAAATCACGTCTTTTAAAAGGATTAATCAGCAAGGCTGAAAAAATCTCTTTTGGTTTAAGCGAAACAAGCGGTTCCATATAGGCCATTTTATAGGACTCTAATTGACACAAATAGATAAGAACACCAAATACACAAAGGAACACACCAAAAATACCCAGGAAAGAGGAAATAAGCAGGGTTATAAAACGCAGTACTGTCACCGTTCCCGATAAAGATTGATTTACCAGTGTATAAGTTGCTACTGCAGTCAGAGCGATAACAACAATAATCGTCGGTGATGCAAGTCCGGCTCTGATGGAGGCATCCCCAATGATCAGGCCGCCAACAATCGATATAGTCTGCCCAACAGCCGTAGGCATTCTGACCCCAGCTTCTCTCAGCAATTCAAACAAGCCAAGGATAAAAAAAGCCTCCAGCCCTCCAGGCAGCGGCAGTCCATTCCTTGATACAACCACTGTCGCTAAAAGCGGAAAAGGGAGCTGATCCACATTTATATCAGCAATCGCTATCCAAAAGCCTGGAAGGAAAATGGCGATCACAATGCCAACCAATCTTAACATCCTTTGAAATAGAACAAAGTAATAGGGAAAATGAAGATCCTCAGGCGACTTGGTTAGTTCTGTCAAATTAGCCGGGCCAATCAAAACCATAGGAGAGCCATCAACGATAATAATAAACCTTCCCCGGAGCATACACTCGATGGTAAAATCCGGCCGTGTAATGTAATCGAACAGAGGAAATATAGAAAACGTCCGGTCTGAAATCCATTGTTCAAGCTGTCCTGCACTCAAAATACTCTCCGTTTGAATTGTGCTCAGCCTCTCCCGGACTTCTTTAAGCATGTCTGGATTAATTTTATTGGTTAAGTACAATAGTGAAACCTTCGTTTGGCTCAATGACCCAATTACAAAGGATTCATTGTATAGCTTAGGGCTTTTAATCCTTTTTCGAATTAAGGAGATATTTGTATTTATTTCTTCTGTGAATCCGTCTTTTGGTCCTTTGATGGATGTTTCCGTTTTAGACTCCTCTGGAGACCTTTTTGGAATATTGGCAATGTCTATAGCCCAGAAGAACGGTCGTCCATTTCTAAAAAAAATCAAAAAACCGGAAAATACCTTTTCAACCATCAGCCTAAAAGAATTTAAAGTCATAATCGGCGGCAGATCAGGCAGCTGCTCCATATCTCTCTCTTTTGAAAGGAAGGTAAAAACACTATTATAATATTCATTCATTTAAGTGCCATCGACCATACCCTCACAATAAATTACAGTCGTATCTCCCTCTGATTGTTTAAATTGTGCTACTTTTACATCGGAATAGCTTTTAAAAAAATCCAGAAGGTTTTTTTCATCCATTTTCCCACTGGAAAGCTTTTCTTCCATGGCTCTTATATTCTCAGACAAATGGTGATCAAGCTCCATTAAAATGGCACTCCCTTCTTTTTAGGCAGATAGCTTATGGCAAATAGAATTAGAGAAAGTGCAAACCCTCCAAAAAAAAGGATTGGATAATAATATCCTGCAATTTTTTTCTGGAGCCAAATATCGCTTAAGGGCACAATGGAAATCGAAGAAAATAAAATTCCGCTTATAATGAGAAAGGATCTTTTTCCTTTCTCTGATTGAATGTCAAACAGTTCCACAAGAAAAGAGAGACATAAAGAAACTTTGATTATTGAACCTGACAAAAATTGAAAAACTGCTAAAAAGTCAAGGTGGGAAACTTGTCTTCCCAATTGAACCAATCTCCACTGTTCAAATGCAGGATAACGAAAGTTGGACGAAACAGACGGCCCGAAGGAAGAAATAGACCCCATCGTTGGGCCTAAGACAAGACCTAAAAGAATTGTAATCAGAATGAGTAAGTGGAAGTATGTGAAAGGCTTTTTCATCCGATCTTGAATTAAAAATAAAACCAGCAAGTCAATACTTCCTCCCAAAACAATGATTACTCCGTCTTTTATGGGGTCAAAACCGTTCTCCAAAACAGGAAGAAGATAGGAATATTCTTTTTTGTTTAAGGTGGAAAAAGCCACAAAATACCCCAATGTCCATACAATAGGCAATAATAAAGCTGACATATAGGCAATTACCTTAAACCCTTTATATGCAGCCCACACACAAAGAAGCAGAAAACATCCCGTGACTATCCAAGCTGGAGTTACCGGGAGGAAATATATCTTTATCAGAAGAATGAAATCATATGATGCCAGGATTCCGCTCACAAAGAAATAAACGGCGAAAATCAGTATAATTCCCCTGGAAACAAATTTCCCTGCCCTATCTTTTATCCAGCTCCTCAAGCCCTCTCTCATCAGCCTTTTCAAAATGAAATAAAGAAATAGTCCCCAGAGAAGGAGTATCGCATAAGCAGCCAGTACACATACCCACGCATCACGATTCGCTGCTCTTAAAAGGTGTGGAAGGATCATGACGTGATTTGATATTCCTGTAAATAAAATCAGCAAAAACGATATTTGGAGTCTGGAATATTTCATAGTCAATCCCCGCTAACCAAGTGTAATAGAGATAATTTTTGCCATATTGGATTATTTATGCATCGTAAGGACCGGCCAAAAAAGAAATCAGCGGTAAATTTACCGCTGATTTCTTTTTTCTCATCATTCAGTTTATGATTGCCTTAATCATTTATTTTTTTCTCCGCAAACAATCGAACTATTTCTATTATGACATTTGCAGCTTTAGCCATATTATCAACTGACGCAAACTCATATTTACTATGGAAGTTTTCTCCGCCTGTAAAAATATTGGGTGTCGGCAGCCCCATGAAGGATAAAGTTGAACCATCTGTTCCCCCGCGAATGGGTTTAATATCAGGTTCGATATCCAAATTCTCCATGGCTTTCTTAGCTATCTCCACAATTTCAAAAACAGGTTCTATTTTTTCTTTCATATTATAGTATTCATCCTTCATCTCAAGAAGAATGGCATCATTTCCATACGTTCTTTGAAGGTCTTTCACTATGTTTTCCAACTTTGCTTTTCGTGCATTAAAGTTTTCTTTATCAAAATCCCTAATTAAATAGCTGACAGTTGTGAGTTCGATAGTTCCTTTCATAGAGTAAAGGTGGTAAAAGCCTTCATATCCATCGGTCGATTCAGGTGCTTCCTCAACTGGTAATTTGCTGTTCAATTCTATGGCAATTTTAGTGGAATTTATCATCTTCCCTTTTGCTGTACCGGGATGAACATTTCGGCCTTTAATCGTAATTAAAGCTTCTGCGGCATTAAAGCTCTCATATTCTAATTCACCTAATGGGCCTCCGTCCATTGTGTATGCGAATTGAGCACCAAAAGCATCAACATCAAACGTATCTGCTCCTTTAGATATCTCTTCGTCGGGTGTAAAAGCAACTCTTACCATTCCATGCTTAATTTCAGGGTGTTTAATTAGATATTCCATTGCTGTCATGATTTCCGCTATGCCAGCTTTATCATCCGCCCCGAGCAGTGTTGTTCCATCTGTTGATATGAGTGTATGTCCTTTATAGCAGGGCATTTCAGGAAAATCCCTTACAGACAGCACAATGTTTGATTCCTTATTTAAAATAATGTCGGTTCCATCATAATTTTCCACCAGTTGAGGGTTTACATTTTTCCCTGTGTAGTCACTTGAGGTATCAAGATGTGCAAGAAATCCTATTGCTGGAACATCTTTGCTTATATTTGATGGTAACGTCGCCATTACATAGCCATGTTGGTCGATTGTAACATTAGACATACCAATCTCTTTTAATTCCTCTGCAAGCATATTCGCAAGCACCAGCTGACCAGGCGTTGAAGGAGTTTGTTCCGTACCCTCTTTGGATTGTGTATCAACTTTTACATATCTTGTAAATCTCTCTATTAAATCTTTTTTCATGCCACTTCCCCCATTCTGACCCCAATTAAAAACAAAAATTAGGAGTTTCTTACAACTCCAGTTATTTTTATAATACATTATGTTTTTACAGCTAAACAATATATATAAAGGAAACAGAGAAAACTCCCGCTAAAAAGATTATATACGTTTGTACAGTATATATTTATTTGGAAGTTGGTCATTTAAAAGCTGCTTATCTAGATGCAGGGTTTAGTTTCATATGAAAAGATTTCATTTTTCATAAAAACCTATGTACTTTTGAACGGTATGCATATATACTATTCTGAATATTGTCTTTTCGTTAAGCGAAGGATGTTGGAAATACTTTTAAGGAGTGTCTTCAGTTGAGAAGTACAGCAAATTTTAATTCAAAAACCTTTTTCCTGATGGCCGGCATTATTTTTGTGGCATTTAATTTACGCCCGGCGATTACATCAGTCGGACCACTGATTGGTGCAATCCGGGATGAAACGGGAATTTCCAATAGTGCAGCAGGCCTTCTGACTACCCTTCCGCTCGTTGCCTTCGCTCTTCTCTCCCCCTTTGTACCGAGGATTGCACAAAAGCTTGGAAGCGAATGGAGCATTCTTTTGGGGTTAACTATTTTGGGAGCCGGCATTGCGGCCCGTTCATTAGGAATGCTTCCTCCGCTCTACATAGGAACTGTTTTAATAGGGTTAGGCGTAGGTCTTTGCAATGTGCTTCTTCCTGGAATGGTCAAGGAAAAATTTCCGCAAAAGGTTGGCCTGCTTACAGGCATTTATACATTTTCTATGGGCATTTGTGCAGGACTTGCGCCCGGATTCAGTATCCCGCTTGCAGAAAATCTTGGCCTGGGCTGGAGGCTTTCACTTGGTGTATGGACCATCTTAATATTTATCGCTATTATTGTCTGGCTGCCGCAGATCAGGGAACGAAAGAAAAAAACGGCAGCACCTAAAGTATCTGCACCAAAGGGTTCTATCTGGTCCTCACCCATTGCCTGGCAGGTCACACTGTTTATGGGATTGCAATCAATGGTCTATTTCAGCGCTACTACCTGGCTTCCTGAAATTCTTCATAGCCAGGGCCGGGAAATCGCCGCCACTGGATGGATGGTAACGGTTCTCCAGTTCTCAGGACTCCCTGTTAATTTTATTATCCCTGTTCTTGCCGATCGGCTTCCTAACCAAAAAGGGATTGCTCTTGGAATCGGCCTTTTCACTTTTGCCGGCTTAATGGGTCTCCTGATGAATGTGAATGCCATCATCTCTAACATCAGCATCGTCCTCCTAGGGATTGGCCTCGGAGCAGCGATCAGCCATTCCTTAACCCTGATCGGCCTTCGTGCTGAAAATGCCAAACAGGCAGCCAGCCTCTCAGGAATGGCTCAATCAGTCGGCTACCTGCTTGCCGCGGCAGGACCGATTCTCATCGGTTCATTGTACGACCTTTTCCACTCCTGGACCGTTCCATTGATCTTCCTTATGATCATTACGGCCATCTTTACTATTTCCGGAATTGGGGCAGGCCGGGATCAATTTGTTCTGCAAGGTGTGCAGCATAAGCAGAAAAAGTCAGCTACAACCAGTGCATAAACGAAAAAACAGCAGCTATGTTCATTAGAACTGCTGCTGTTTTACCTTCAGTCTGTTTGCATGAACCTAGTCATTCATAACAAAATAAGCAATTATTGCGGCTAAAATTCCAGCTGTCAGCTTTCCAGAAATCATGGGGACAATGAAGCTTTTGTCCACAGCGGCAACAAAGCCCAGATGACTCCCCAATACAAAGGAGCCGCTTACTGCAAAAGCTGTATTGATGACCTTCCCCCTTGCATCAAGAAGATCAAACTTTGAGAACATCGGAACATGGTGAGCCAATGACGATAATAAACCGACTAGAGATTGATGCGTGAGGCCAATTTTATTGCCTGCTTTTTCAAATGGCTTTTTCAGCACATGCTGCAGAAAGAACACCAATGGAAATGCACCGGCCAGCATAATGGTAATATCCCCAATGGTTTTAAAGCTCTCATGTATAGGAACTAAGTTCTTAACATATTCAACTCCTGTTAGAGTTTGAAAAATCACAATGACTAAGCCTGATATTAATACAACCTCAATGATTTTTGAGAACCCAATGAACATTTTCGTAGTAGCTTGGGGAATTTTTATTAATGAGATCATGATAACAATGGATAACAGAATCGCTGGAAGCAGGTTTTGAAGCATCCATACTAAATGAAAACCCGAAATCCATCCGCCAACCAGGCAGCCAATTGGAATAGTCATTAATCCGATCAGTATCCCTTTTGCAAAATGGGCCTGGTCTTTTTTTTGAATTAAATTCAATGCAACCGGGATGGTAAACACCAGAGTTGGCCCCATCATGGTACCTAAAAACACCCAGGAAAAATTGGCTGCATTCATATCATCTGTCATTTCAGCCGCAAGTTTATAACCGCCCATATCCAGAGCAAAGAGGGTTGAAGTAAACATGGAAGGGTCAGCCCCAAAAAAGGTATAAACAGGTGAGATAATTGGTATTAATATATCTGCCAATACAGGAGATATAGAAATAATGCCAATCATCGATAGTGACAGGGCTCCCATACTATAAAAAGCTTTTGAAAACTCTTCGCCAATCTTAAACTTGTTACCTAAAATCCTATCAATTCCACCAATAGCCACAAATATAGCTATTAAATAAATAATGAAATTCTCCATTTATGTCCCACCTTGATGTTTAAGAACCGGATCGAAATCCGGCTCTTTCATGCTGCAGTTTTGAGCATCACGCTCCTCAGCTTACCTTGTAAGTTATTATTTCCAATCAGCACTTTTTTCCTTTTACGACATGCAAGTTTTTCTTAAACTTCGTTAATACCTCTACTCCTTCAGCCCCTATTACTACATCATCCTCTATTCTCACCCCGCCTACACCCGGGATATAGATGCCTGGTTCTACAGTCAGCACCATACCTTCCCGGAGGATTTCCTCATTTTCAGAGTGTAAAGAAGGTTCCTCGTGCACTTCTATTCCCAGGCCATGGCCAATTCTATGGGGGAAGTATTCTCCAAATCCGCCATTGTTTATTACTTTTCTGGCCGCTTCATCTATTTTTCTCATTTTATTGCCTGCCCTGCACTCCTGCAGAGCAGCCAAATTAGCTTTCAACACTAAATCATACATCTCTTTGACTTCGTCCCTTAATTCCTTAAAGACAAATGTTCGAGTGATATCCGAACAATATCCTTCATATTTAACACCCAAATCAAATATGATGGTATCTCCGGGCTGCAGTTTATTCTCTCCCGGAACTCCATGAGGATTGCTTGAATTGCTGCCAAAAAGCACCATTGTGCTGAAAGACATATCACGCAATCCTGCTTTTTTTATTTTATATTCAATTTCACCCAGCACTTCTAACTCTGATACACCTTCATATAAGGCATCTATTCCAGCTTGTATTGCATAATCTGCATATTGGGCTGCTATCCTTAATTTTTTCATTTCCTCATGGCTTTTTCTAATTCTCATTTCAGAAAGCGCCTGATCTAAATTTTGCAGCTGAATATTTGGCAGCATTTGCTGCAGCATACGAACATATTTAAGAGAAATATAGGTCTCTTCTACTGCAAAATCTGTAATCAAGTTTAAATTTTCTTTGAGATGATCTGTAATCATACTCCAGACATTTTCTGAGTCTTTATAACAGATATAGTCATATCTCCAGCCTGCTTCCAAGAGCATTTTCAACTCCATTTCAGGCAATACAATTAATGGGGGTCTTCCCGGAAAAATATAAATTCCAACAAAGCGTTCATGCGGTTCGTAATCAAAACCGGTTAAGTAAAAAATGTTCTGCCGTGATGTAATGAGTCCCCCCATCCAGTTTCTCTTTTCTAAGAATGTCTCTAAAGATGCTATTTTGTTATTCATAAAAAATCTCCTTTCTCTTATTCAATATGCAATTATCGTGCCAGCCTCAACCAGCATTTATGGCAAGCTCCTTATGTGAATGGGTTGTTCATTTTCTTTAACACCAATCCGTTAAGTGTAAAGATTTCTTTACAATAAAAAAAAGAAAGAAATCATCAATGATCCCTCTCTTCTTCTTATTACCAATCGGATATATTTAATTTTTTCATCTTATTATATAAAGTAGTTCTTGTTATGCCCAACCGCTTTGCCGCTTCTGATTTATTTCCATTTTCTCCTTTTAGTGCATCAAGGATTTTTTGTTTTTCGAATCTGTTTATTTCGTTCTGCAATTCATTGGCAGACGGCAAGAAAAAATGAGGTTTCTCCTTTAGTATCTTTTCCGGCAATGTATTAGGCAATATGGAACCATTTTCAGATAAAAGAACCATTCTATCTACTGCATTTTTAAGTTCTCTAATATTCCCTTTCCATTCATACTCAAGCAGCAATTGTGTAATTTGAGGTGCAATAAAGGTAATGTCCAGGCCATATTTTAAAGATGATTCATGAATAAACAGATGAAATAACTCTAAGATATCCTGTCTTCTTTTTCTTAATGGCGGGATAAATATCGTTAAGGTATTCAGTCTGTAGAACAAATCTTCTCTGAACTCACCCCTCTCAACCATTGCTTCTAAATCCTTATTGGTTGCAGCTATTATTCTGCAGTTGGCAGCTTTCACCTTCAAACCACCTACAGAATAATAGGTTTTGTTTTCAATGACTCTCAACAATTTAACCTGCTGATCTAAAGGCAAATCCCCTACTTCATCCAGAAACAATGTTCCTTTATCAGCAAGCTCTATTTTTCCAGGCTTCCCGTTAGGATCTCCCCCTGAGAAAGCACCTTTTTCATAGCCAAACAATTCACTTTCAAACAATGCTGGAGAAATGGCACCACAATTCAAAGCAATAAAAGGCTTTGATAATCGGCATTGGTCATGTATAGCCTTTGCAAATACTTCTTTTCCCGCTCCTGTTTCACCCAGCAGTAATACATTCTCATCCGTTTTAGCCATCTTTTTTGCCAGGGATATGGCGTTTTTAATTTCAACACTTGATCCTTTAACCTTTTGAAAAGGATCCCTAGTATTATTAAGTCTGGAAACCTCGTTTTGCAGCTGCTGAATTTTAGAAGATGCACTCAATAACTCCTGGCTCAGCATGACCTGGCTCGTTATGTCCGTTTCCGCGGCTACAGCCCCAATAATTTTCCCTTTGACAACAACTGGATTAATATTTATCAGTACAAAAAGATCTTCTCTTGGTTTATGAAGATGATGTTTAAACGCTTTGCCAGTCAGAAGTGTTTCCTGATTTAAAAGCATCTCTTCAGGAAAGAAATTTTTCATTTCTATTCCCAGAATATCTTCTTTGCGGATAGAGAATATTCTTTCAGCCCCTTCTGTCCATACGATTGTTTTCCCTTCCTTGTCCACGGCTGATACCGAATTCTCAATGGTATCGATTATAGTATGAAAATAAGCCTGTAATTCTTCAAAATCATTGCTGAGTTCCTTTAGCAGATCCTGGCACTTGACGTAACCGAGTATTCTGTTTTCAGAGTCAGTGAATACAATTAGTTCAGTTAAAAAATCCTTTGCGAGAAGGCTTAAATCAAAATCATCCATTGAGGTTACTACACATTTCTTCCAAAATAATTCTTTAGTTTGCTGTTTATAGAAGGAATATTCCTCTTTGTCCATATAATATAAATCGCTGTTCTTATATTGGAGCAGTATATTATTTTTTTTATGATTATGGTCATGTTCAAAACAAAAATCAGTACGTATATACTTTTTAAAATATAAATTTTCCACAATGTTTCACCGCCCGGGTAGTTCAATAACTATCTTACTTCATTCCTGATTCTATTATAGGATTATCAAAAAAGAAAATTTATGAATTCATATAACATGAAGCATAAAAAAAAGCAGCCTGTACATGGGCTGCTGTTTCATTAGTATCATTACCCCTGATTCATCAGCGCACTCAAATCAGGCATAGTCAGATTGGAAAGTTATATACAAATATAAATTGTTAAACTTATCAATGCTAGAATGCGCGTTGTTAATTCCGCCCTGTTTTGAGGAATCTTAAAAATTTTAAATTTGTATAAAACCGTTTACAACTCCCCTGCGTTACCTGTATTTGATTAGAAAAAATAACGGAGGGATTAATCATGAAAACAAAAATTTATTTTTGCACAATTCTTTTATCTGGCATATTTTTTGCAGGATGCAGCTCTCAGGAAAAATCTGAAAGCACAGATGCAAAGAAACAAGCACAAGAAACAACAACGGAGGTTAACAACGAGCCAGAAAAAGATCTTGCAGAATCGGATACAAAACTTCAACTAATGGAAAACGGAAAAATTGGTAAATATCTTACAGATGCTGAAGGTATGGCACTTTACTACTTTGCAAAAGATCAGCCTAATACATCAAATTGCAATAGTGATTGCCTTGAAAACTGGCCTGCTTTCTACTCTGAAGATTTTGCCGTTCCGGAAGGATTTAATAAAGAAGACTTCGGAACGATTACTCGCGCTGACACTGGTGAGAAACAAACGACCTACAAAGGCTACCCGCTTTACTACTTCGTAAATGACGGAGCATCTGGTGATGTAAAGGGACAAGGCGTCAAAGATGTTTGGTTTATTGTAAACAGCGAAACGAAATTTACACAATAATGCATGTTACTGAAGGAACTGCCTGGTTTATCGGCAGTTCTTTTTTTCCCTATCAAATTTTCCCGCCAATCTATGTTAAGATCTATACTAAATAATTTCGTTTAACAAGGGAGAGATTTCCGTCAATGAAGTCTAAGTCAGATGAAGAACTAATAGAATTAATTGTTCAAAATCATCGGCCAGCACTTGAAGAGCTGTATGACCGATATGTAAAACTTATTTACAGCTTCTCCATAAAAATAACCAAGGGAGATACGGAAAAAACGAAAGAAATTGTTCAGCAGGTGTTCCTTCGGCTTTGGACGACAAAAAGCACCTATAATGCATCCCAAGGACAGTTTGTGAACTGGCTTCTCACCATAACTCGAAACATTTCCATAGATCTCATCCGTAAAGAACAAAAATATAAAGGAACGGTCCAATTGGATCTTAAAGAATGGCAGCAAATGCAAGGTCTTCCAGCTGATGATGTCCAGCATCAAGTTACAAGAAATCTGCTAAAACAGCAGATTCAAGAAGCAAAACGACATCTCTCTGAGCCTCAGCAGCGCCTGATCAACTTATTATATTGGGAAGGCTACTCCTTAAGTGAAATTGCAGAACTTGAACAAAAGCCGCTGGGTACGATTAAAAGCCGCCTGCATCAGGCCTTAAAAAAACTGCGGAATAATTTCAAAGGGAAAATAGGAGGTGTTCGGCATGGAGAATAAATGTGATAATTTATCTTTATATATTATAAATGAACTTACAAACCAAGATAAAAAACAGTTCGAAGACCATCTGCTAAAATGCGCAAAATGCCAGCAGGAACTGAAATCTATACAAGAAACATGGCAAATGCTTTCTTATGATGTAGAAGAAACAGAGGTGCCGGAATCATTGAAGTCACAAGTGATGGATTTTGTCTTTGAAGAAAATAAATTTCTTAAACATGAAGAAAAAATAGAAGCCGAACCGATTAGCTTTAAAGAACGAATTTTATCAGTTGCCAAAAGGCATTTTTCACCCATATCCACTGCTGTAACAGCTATTTTAATCATTTGTTTAATTGGGTTTTATTGGAACAGCCTTCAATTGAAAGATACAATTAAGTCATTAGAGAATAAAGCTGCTGATCCGGCACAAATTGTTACGACTTATTCCTTAACAGGGCAAAGCTTAGCTGCTTCTGCAACCGGCAGCGCATACCTTCTTCAGGAAGGTACGGAAACAAGCCTTGTCATTGCTTTGAATAATATGCCTATTACGAAGGGTGATGAGGTTTACCAAGTATGGCTGTTAAAAAACGGAAACCGGCAAAGTGCTGGCACTTTGATACCTGATCAAAACGGCAGCGGACTTATCACCTACCGCCTGCCTCCAGAATATTCGTTTGAAGATATTGGGATTACATTAGAACCTAATCCATTTAACACTCAGCCGCAAGGGCAAAAAGTGCTGGGGACCTAACTTGATGAAATAAACCTGCCCAAAAGTATTTAGGGCAGGTTTAAACTCATTATTCTTTAGCTAATTTCTCATTAAATGATTCTAATTTTTCCTTTGTTTCGGTAACCAGTTCCTTCATTTTTGCTGAGTCACCCTGATCTTTTTGAGATTCACTAATTAGCGGATATAAGCTCTCTTCAATACTTTCGTAGTCTTCGGGAAAATTCTCTTCCACTTTCTTCTCAATCTCATCCCAGTTTTCCTCAAGGTCTTTGCCCGTTTTTTGTATCAGTTCCGAGTTTTCCGCCTTATTTTCCAAATTAGCTTGTAAATCATCCAGAACCGCCATTACCTCATCACTGCCATTAAAAAGCTTATCGGCCATTTGTCCGTCTGAGTTGCTTGCTTTTTCGCTGTTTGCATTTTCCTGCTTCTCATTCTCTCCATTGGTACTGCAGCCAGCTGCCATTATAACAATCAC
This sequence comes from Bacillus sp. 22-7, assembly GCF_010628845.1. Taxonomy (NCBI): domain Bacteria; kingdom Bacillati; phylum Bacillota; class Bacilli; order Caryophanales; family Bacillaceae; genus Bacillus; species Bacillus sp. 22-7. The sequence goes on from NZ_NJQY01000006.1 coordinate 308,986, forward strand.
CAAAATGGATATAAATGAAAGTATTTTTTTCATTTGATCCCTCCTCGCCCATTTCATTCCCTCTTGTATTAATATCAAACTGGATAAGATGTCACAGACTGTTGTTTTTCGATAGAAATATAGGCATGTTTAATATCAGCTAACTCACTTAGTTCCATCCCCATTTTTGGAAAATCTTATGGGCTGATTCCGTTTGCAGATACTCTATGAATTTTTTTGCCTCTTTTTTATGCTGCGAAGCTTTGGCAATAGCAATAGGTGTTCCTCTGTAAATCTTTTCATCATCCGGCATTTGGATTAATTCTGTTTCCTCTTTCAAGCGATAATGCCAGGACTCATATGTGATCCATGCATCCAGCTTTGAATTTGTCTTCCAAAGATCAATGGCTTCAGCACTGGTTTTGACTGAAATATCAATGTTTTGATTTAAACCAGCGATGAGGCCCTTTCTTCCTGCCAGGTCTTCCCAAAGGCCAAGCTGGCCTGCACCGTTAACATCCACTATTTTAACTCCTGGCTTTGTTAAATCCTCTAGGGATTCTATTTTTTTGGGATTTCCTTTTCTCACCAGAATACCAGCAGCACGAGCATACAGCTCTGTTCGTGATTTTTCGTCTATCATTCCAGGATGGTTAAAAATAAAGCTTTGCATCATATACTCTGAACCCCCGTAAATCAGGTCTGCATCCTCCTTTGCCTGCTGAATCCAATTGGATTCCGGTCCAGCCGTTACGTTCACCCTGATACCTGTTTCCGCTGAAAACTTTTCAGCAGCCTCCTTTATCGGGCCCAAAGGACCACCTGGACCATAAACTTGAACAGCTTCAGTCTGTGCGGCTTCAACTGAAGATTTTGCCGGCTCCACGGAATTCGAATATGCAGTAAAACCTGCTGCACCTGCTAAAAAAAATAGACATACCATCAGGAAAGAATACTTTTTCATTCAAGAAAACCTCCATCTAATTTTTCAGGCTAAAGCCTGTTATAAATGGAAACGTACTGAATAGACAAACAGTTCGCTTTACTTGGTAAAATGAGTATTAATAACTATTTTGAAATCATGCAAATGTTCTCCACATTATGGTTCTTGATAAGCTGCGAATGCTAAATCACCACTTTTCAGGTTTTACAATTCAAACCATGCCCTGGCCAATACCCTTATTGCTTCAAATAACTCATCTTCAGATAGCAAGGCAAAACCAAGCAATACAGTATGACCGTCATTTTCTCCAAATTGGGATACAGGATAAATTTTTATTCCTGCCTTTAATGCTTTGCTGATCAGCTGCTGCTCATTCATTTGATTATTTGGCCGAAGCAATATATGCAAACCTGATTCCTGCCCGATTACTTCAGCACAAGGAGGAAAGTACTTCGAAATTGCTGCCATGAGACTGTCGCGTTTTTTACGATAAACGACCCTCATTTTCTGGATATGCTTATCCCAGTAACCCTCCTCGAGAAATTTAATTAAAATCTCCTGATCTGTCCGGGAAACAGTTTGGGCATAAAAGAAGTAATCTTCCTGATAAATTTTCAGCAAAGGCCTTGGAAGGACCATATAACTAATCCTTAAAGAGGGAAGCAGGGCTTTTGAGAATGTGCCCATATAAATGACTTTTTCATCCTTATCCAATCCCTGCAGAGCTGGAATCGGCTTGCCTGTGTAGCGGAATTCACTGTCATAATCATCTTCAATGATATAACGGCCAGGCTTTTCCTTTGCCCATTTTAAAAGCTGCATCCTTCTGGCAATAGGCATAATCATACCGCAGGGGAATTGGTGCGATGGAGTGACAAAGACGATGTTTGCTCCTGACTTTTTCAGCTTTGATAAAATAAGTCCATCTTCATCCAGTGGAATGTCCCTCACATTTTCCATTCCTTTTTCAAAGATGACGAGCTTGCGGTGATATCCCGGATTTTCGACTGCAAAAATACTTCCTTCAAGCAGCTGCAATAAAGTTCTCATTAGATATTGTGTTCCTGAACCAAGAATGATTTGGCTGGGGGAACAGTTTACTCCCCTGGATTTATAAAGATACTTCGCAATCTCGTTCCGCAGCTCCAGTTCTCCTTGAGGATGGCCAAGCAATAGAACCTCGCCATTATCCTTTGTCAGTACTTGATTTGTTAATTTCCGGAACACAGAAAATGGGAACGTCCTGATATCCACTCCGGAATGAGTAAAATGATATAGGTACTTACCCTCAATATACTTCTTTTCTTCAGCGAGAGGCTCTTCATTTGCTGAAGAAAAGCCGGGTTGTTCAACTGCACATACAAAATATCCTTTACGTGCCTTCGATTCGATGTACCCTTCAGCCATAAGCTGTTCATAAGCAGATTCAATTGTGTTTTCACTGACCTGAAGATATCTGGCAAATTTTCTTTTGGAAGGGAGCTTTGCCATTACCGTCAGATTGCCTGTCTTAATTTCGTTTTTAATATATTTATATAATTGCACATATAGTGGCTCACCGCTCGTAAACTCCAGGTTTGGTGTTAACTCCGACATTAATCTGACCCCCTTAAATATTAAAGATCTGACCCTTCTAACAACATCAGTTATTATCTATAATACATGATAATAACAAAAACAGTAAGGAGACACACATCATGAGCAATTCACGCAGGCTGGGACTGGCCATGATCATAAGCGGAGCTTCTTTGTGGGGATTATCTGGTCCAATGCTCCAGTGGTTTTTTCAGGAAACCCGCTTATCATCAAGCGATTATTTAGTTATCAGATTAATTACGGCAGGCATCTTCACGCTCATTTTCCTATCCTGCCGGAAAGTAAATGTATTTGCGATATGGAAATATCCCCGCCACTGGATACAGCTTCTTCTTTTTGCTGTTTTGGGAATGCTTGGAGGGCAATATGCTTTTATTGAAACCATTCAGGTGAGCAATGCCGTTACAGCCACCCTGTTTCAATTTGCTGGCCCGGTGCTGATCACGATTTATGTGGCAATTGAGTCGAGAAGATGGCCAGCCAAGATCCATTTGCTGGCCATTGTAACAGCCCTTTCAGGAATTTTTCTGCTTATTACCAACGGATCTCTGGACCAAATCCTTTTATCAAATAAGGCTTTAGGGATTGGTTTTCTAACAGCGCTTGGATTTGCCTTTTATACATTGCAGCCTGTTTCCCTCATTAAGACCTGGGGAACGATGACAATCATCGGATGGGGAATGCTGATTGGAGGTATCGTCCTATATTTGCTAAGGCCATCATTCAGCTTTGCCAACATGGCAGGAGCCCTTAATTTCGGTACATTATCTATGTTAATTAGCATCATAGTGATCAGCACCCTCTCATTCTTGTTATATATAGGGAGCTTGAAGTATTTGTCACCAACAGAAACCAGTCTTTTATCCAGTATCGAGCCTCTTGTAGCAGCTTTGATATCCTTCTTGTGGCTAAATGTAACCTTTGGAAGCTATCAATTACTGGGCGGTGTTTTTATCATTGCAGGAGTACTATTCCTATCAATGAAAGAAAAAGAAGAGGAAGTCATTATTTTGCAGCAAAAAGGGGCTTAATCTATTTACTTTTCAATCATTAAGAAATCCAATAAGCCTTATTAAACAATCGGTGAAGCGGTTCTCCTTTCCTATGATACGGTTAAGATATCAAATGAACGAAAGGGGAACTCGCTGTGGAAGCACAAAAAATTCAAGAATATGTAATAGAAGAACCTAAAAAAAAACAAAAGGCCATCGGGTTTGCGAAAGGATTATCATTGACCCTTTTCCTTGCGGTTCTGGCTGGACAAATTGCCCATCTTCCCTTTTTCTCCATTCTCGGAATCATGATCCTTTCCATTCTGCTGGGAGGCATTTGGGGAAATACGCTATCTGTCCCTGTGGAGGCTCATTCAGGTGTACAGTTTTCAAGCAAGGTATTGCTTCGTGCAGGGATTATTTTACTGGGCTTTAGGCTGAATTTGCAGGAGATTATATCAGCAGGCTTTTCCATCATGCTCATTGATGTAGTGGTCATCGTTTTTACCATGAGTTTGATCCTTCTTTTGGGCAAAGTATTCAGAATCAATAAGAAATTGTCCGCTTTACTTGCAGCAGGCACTGCTATTTGCGGAGCGGCAGCCATTATTGCGATTGCGCCAATTGTCAAAAGCAAGGAAGAGCAAACCGCTGTGGCAGTATCATGCATAGCCGTTTTAGGGACCATTGGGGCGATTTTGTACATTGTTTTGTTTCCCTTGCTGCCAATCAGCGAGCAGGAATATGGTGTATTAGCCGGAGCAACACTGCATGAACTCGCCCATGTAGTGGCGGCAGGGGTTCCGGGCGGAGATGTCAGCAGTGACTCTGCCATTCTTGTAAAACTGGGAAGAGTGCTGCTGCTGATACCAGTTGCCCTTATCATAAGCTTTGTTTACAGCAGAAAAAACAGCGGTAAGAGCCGCAATATAGGAAAGCTGCCAATCCCGTGGTTTATTTTCGGATTTCTCCTTACCAGCCTGATCAATACTATTTTCCACATACCCGGGAGCATCATCAGCATCTTTTTGTTATTGAGCACCTACCTCCTCGCAATGGGTATGGCAGGGCTGGGGCTTAATATTAAATGGAAAGACTTTGTGAAAGTTGGCTTTAAGCCTGTTGCTGTTGCCATTGCAGGCTTCCTGGGTCTTCTTGCCATAACCCCGCTGCTGCTCTTACTATATAAAATTTTTTAAATGTCCCCTAATCGATTACAATAGATAGAGGGAAGTTACATGTTTGAAGGAGGATATCCATGAACCTCGACTATCTGAAAGTATTTTATGTCACCGCAAATAATAAAAGTTTTTCCCAGACTGCCAAAGATCTTCACCTCTCTCAATCAAGTGTCAGCCTTCAAATCAAACAACTCGAAGAACAGTGGGATTGTCAGCTCTTTGAACGGACAACCAAAAAAATCTCGCTGACACCCGCAGGGGAAATCCTCTATCATAAAGTCAAAAAGCTGATAGCTTTAATGAATGAAACTGAAAATGAACTGGAAGAATTAAAGGGAAGTGTACATGGGGACTTAAAGGTTGGAGCCAGCTTAACAATCGGGGAGCATGTACTCCCCTTTTTATTAGCCGATTTTTCGAGTCTCTATCCAAAAGTCAGCCTGCATTTAAATGTATATAATTCCAGGCATATCGTTGAGAAACTATTAAATCATGAAATTAACTTAGGGTTCATTGAATCCATGCTCTCCTATCCAGCCTTAAAACAAGTTCCTTTTGCCAAAGATGAGCTGATTATCATAGCCTCCCCTGAAAATAAATTCATTAAGACGGACAATATAACCATCGAGGAGCTCCTGTCTGTTCCTATTATTATCCGTGAAAAAGGATCAGGAACACGGCAAGTGATGGAGGATTCCTTTAGAAGATGCCATGTAGATGCATCCAAATTGAATGTCATTATGGAACTGAAACACACTGAAGCCATAAAAACTTGTGTCGAAGCAGGATTAGGAATTTCCATCATCTCAAAATCTGCAGTAAAAAAAGAACTTCGGCTGGGAACTTTAATACAATTAAAGATAGACGGAATTACAATGCAGCGGGACTTTTACATGATCTATCATGAGGAAGCCCTGAAACATACCAGTAGAAAGCTGATGGAATATATATCATCGAGACATTGAGGGATTAAATAAGGAAAAACGATAAGACATATAAAAGCTCAGAGCCGCAGACTCTGAGCTTTTGTCAATTAAGCGTCAATTTTAATATTAACCTGGCTATCAGTCTTATCTTCCATCCCATTTGCATCTGTACTGCCTAAAATATAATAATCAAGTGTACTTTTAGGTATTTGATTGTATTCTTTCCTTTTATATAGATAGAATGCTAATCCTAATACTGTCCAAACGATTAAGGCGATCAGCGAAGGTGCTCCAAGTGCAGATGGGGACCCGGGAACGAGCAGCAAGCCAAGAAATGCAAGTCCGCTTAGTGCTCCTATCAGAGCAACCAGTTTTTTGCCTGGTGAGACCATTTTTCCATCGCCTGCTTCTGTCCAGCTGAATAGCTTATAGGCTGTGTAACAAGTATAAAAGTAGGCAATGGTTACTCCCGTTGCTGACATGTCAACAATCCATAACAGGACGGGACGCCCAAACCACGGAGCAAACAGGCACAGGGCACATGTGAACAGAATCCCCACATAAGGGGTGCCATGCTTCGAGTGAAGCCTGGAAAAAGCTTTAGGAACTACTTTAGCTCTCCCCATCGCAAACAATAAACGGCTGGAAGATACATAGAATCCGTTAAGCCCTGTGAAAACACCCATACAAAGGGAGATTGCCAGCAGAAGTACTCCGAAGGCACCTAACGTATCAGAAATGACATCACCTGTCCCCCAAATCGGCTTTCCGGCAACAAGGTTTTGCCATGGCATTGCCACTGCTGTTGCAATAATCATGAAGGAGTACAGAGCACAAGCTACAATTAACGAATATATGATAAGCTTAAATGCCTTTTTGGGAGGAAAATCAAACTCTTCAGCTGCCTGCGGGATATTATCAAACCCTACATATGCCCAAGGAGCAATCGCAATGATTGCGATGATTCCAGTCAGGGCAGGAATCCCCGGTTTAAAGAAAGGCTGAAGATTTGACAGATTTGAAGATGGGCTTAGTATCATGCTGATGGTGAGCAGAAACACACCGGCAACGAGGATAATACAAAATATATATTGGAGACTGCCAGAAATGGAAGCACCCTTTATATTAAAATAGGCAAAGATCAGAAGTGCTGCAGTCGCAATCACTACTTCACCTAAATATACCTGCCAGCCGCCTATTTCATATAACAATCCGATATTTGTCAGCGATGGAAGCATAAACTTACCGAGCAAGGCCAATGCAGACGCATTCAGGGCGACAATACAAATATAGCCAAGAGTCAGAAACCATCCGCAAATAAAGGCATGTTTCCTCCCAAATCCGATGTATGCATAAGCAAACTCACCGCCGGAAACAGGATACTTTTCAATTAAAACCCCGTAGCTGACGGCAATCACCATCATTAACAAAGCACCAATGGTTAATCCGATCACCGCACCGATCGGCCCTGCTTTCCCCATCCATTCAGCCGGCAGAATAAAGGCTCCCCATCCAATGGCAGAACCAAGCGCGATAGCCCACACCCATTGCGGCTTAAACGTTTTTTCCAGCTGTACCCTTTCTTCCATGTTTTCCCCTCCATTATTAAGGCTTCTCTCAAATCTATTAAGGATTGCTTAATCTTGTTGAGCTAATGCCTTATCCTTAAATTGGAGCAAAAAGCTGACCCCTGCTTTTGCTTCAGTATTGAGGATTTTTTGAATAGCGGTTTTCTATGAATGAGTGTAAGCTTTTTCTGTATTCTCCCACACAACCTTACCGGAAATAATGGTCGCCAATATAGGAATATCCTTTAATTCCATTGCTGGACAAGTAAGAGGGTCGGCATCCAGGACAACAAAATCTCCTCTTTTTCCTTCTTCAATGGTGCCTGCGGAATCTTCTTCAAAGTTCAGAGCTGCCCCGTAAGACGTCATCGCTTTTAAAGCATCCAAAACATCAATTTTCTGATCAGCACCAAGAACATCCCCTTCTAAAGTGATGCGGTTCACAGCCGCCCATATGGAAAACAGGGGCGAAATGGGAGTAATTGGGCAATCAGAATGCAGTGTGAACAGCAAATTGCGGTCAACTGCATCAGCCAAAGGATTAATTCTTGCCGCTCTCTTCTCACCGAGGAATATCCTGCGGTGCCGATCTCCCCAAAAATAAACATGATTGATGAAAAAGGAAGCAGCCACACCTAATCTTTGCATGACATCAAGGTCATCACTGCCTGCAGTCTGTACATGTTCAATGCGATGCCTGTGGTCTTCCATCGGACTTTTTGACAGAACATAATCGAAGGCCTCAAGGATAGATTCGATTGCCCGATCTCCGTTTCCATGAATCGCAATCCTAAACCCTCTATTATGGAGATCCAGCATTTCTTCTGCAAATTTGTTTTGATCATGCAAGAGTTCACCGTATACAGATTCATCAGAATGATAAGGTTCGCGGAGTGCACCTGTAAGTCCCTGGATGGATCCATCCTGAAATAATTTAGCACTATCCAGAGAAACTCTGTTTTTAGTTCGTCTCTTTAATTCAAGGTCCAGCTGATCGGCAGTATAACCGGAAAAAGCACTGCCATCTCTTAAAAGATGATGCAGGATCATTAGCCGCATATTCATCGGATTCTTCCCTGAATTAATGGCCGCTATATGCGCATTTAATTCTTCTATTCCTCTGTCAAGGCCCACGCCGGCATCTGTACATGTGGTGATCCCCTTAGACAGGTACACCTTTGCCGCATTCTCTATATTTTTAATTTGTTCATCGCTTGACGGGGAAGGCAGGAATGGAAAAATAAATTCCAGAGCGGGAATTTCGTGAATGACACCGTCCAGCCTTCCATTATTATCGCGTGTAAAGTACCCGCCATGCGGATTCGAAATGCTTTCATCGATTCCAGCCATTTCAAGAGCTTTGGAATTGGCAGCACCAAAGTGTCCGGAAATATGCCGGATAAAAACGGGATTGTTCGGAGCTGCATGATCTAAATCACACCTGTCCGGATGCCTTTTATCCTCCAGGAGGGTATCATCATACCCCCACCCCATGACCCATTCTCCAGGTTTCGCCTTACCCGCCCTTTCTGCTATCTCTCGCTTTATATCACCAATGTTTTTATTCCGCGGGGATCTGCAATCAACATAATTCAGCATTTGCCCGTACATTAATAAATGACTATGTGTGTCAATAAACCCCGGAAGCAGCGTGGCTCCTTTTAAATCCTTGATCTCGACATCAAGACTATTTGGAATTTCCGAACGGTCCGGTTCGGTTTTATCCCAAATTTTTTCGATGATGCCATTCCTGACAAGCAATGATTTTGCCTTAGTGTTTTGTTGATCAAACGTAATAATATTTGCATTTTTTATGATAAGGATACTCACCCTTATCCCTCCTTATTAGACAGCCTTGTTTTCTGCTGAATTGATATCGTTTATCTTTCTTTTTGCTGAAGGGAGGTCTTCCCAGTAAACAGCCTTTACATTTTCTGATGGTGAATGTTTTGTCCAGAAACTAATTATGACAAGCGAACAAAAGGACATGATAAAGCCAGGTATGGTCTGATCGATTCCTGAATGGAGAAGAGGCCATAGAATGGTCGTGAAGCAGGCCAGGAGCATGCTCGAAATGACAGCGGTGTTGGTTGTCCTCCTCCAGAACATAATGGCCAGAAACGGAAATACAAGAGTTGTTGCTGACAGCCTGAGTGCCCATTGATACATACTGACAATATCTGTTAATGCAAAGGCGACTAACAGTGATAATACCGATATAATCACTACACTCAAGCGGGAAACAAACATCATTTGCTTTTCTGTTGCATTGGGATTTAATAGCCGGTGATACAAATCCTGAGTAATATTAGAGCTTCCTTGTAAAATGAAGGAGTCTGCACCTGTCATAAGTGCTGATAGGAGTCCGATTAGAATAATGCCTCCAATATATGGAGGAAGCATTTCCACGGTTACATAGGAGAAAATTAAATCTGGGTGAATATCGGCTGGCACAAATTGCCTTGCCATAATTCCTATACTATATGGAAGCACAGAAATGCATAAAGTAATGGCATAACCGGTCAGGCCTGCTTTAATGGCAATATCTTCTGTCTTAGAAGCAAAAATCCGCTGCCATGTGGATTGCCAAACTAAGTAGAACGGAGCCACAGAAAGGGCAAAAAGCAGTACATCCCCAAGGCCATTCGCCCCAAGCGGTGTTAAAAAATTTTTCGGCGTGCTGCTGAGAATGTGCTCCATTCCTCCGCCAAATTGCAGGGCTGCATATGCGAGCATTACAATCCCTACAATTAGGATCACGCTTTGAATGGCATCCGTTACAATTGTCGCTACTAAGCCGCCTAAAATCGTAAAGCCGAGGATCAGAATGAAAGAAAGCACAATTCCCGTTTTCACGTTCATATTAAAAGCAATGCTGAATACGGTACTCATCCCTACAATCTGCAGGGCAGTTGTGGGAACAGAATATATGAAAGCAGATAACACGGATGGAATGATACCGGTTTTTGATCCAAACCTTTCACTAAAAAGGTCCGCAAGTGTATATAATCTCTGTCTTCTTAATGGACGGCTAAAAAAGAAGATCAAGAGCATACTGACAAGCATGGCTGGTAAGGCAAATTTAAAAAATCCAGATACGCCCATTGTGAATCCCATTCCAATCCAGCCAATAAAAACGGCAGCACCGCAATTCGTGCTGATGATGGTTCCGACAATATTCCAAAAACCCATATTCCAGCCTGCAATCAAATAACTGTCAGAGGTTTTAATTTTTGTAAAATAATAGATTCCAATTGCGAACATGAATATGAAATACGCTAAAATATATCCAAAATACCAGCTCATCGACTGCCTCCTTTTTCTTAATATTCTGTAAATTATTGACAGCAATACATTGAACATCTTCAACTCAATTCGATATATCGGTCAACTTTACTATTTATTGGTCAATTTTTATTTTTATCGGCTGCTTTTCCACTATAGCGGTCAGTTCGCGTCATAACAATTTTCTCATATCAGCACTAAACTGCCATTCTCCAAAAAACGCAACTATCTTTTAAAAAGGAGCTTAATCAAAAATCAATTAAGCTCCTTCTATTTTACCTACCAGTTTTTATGATCAAGGTGAGCATATTTCGGCAGAAGACGAGTCGGCATCTTTAACGCATCCTTGCGGAAAGGAGGTGCCAATTGCGTGCCATCCACCTGAATATCAATAACTGTCGGTTTATTGGATTCTATTGCCCGGCGAATAGCTGGCCCAACATCCTCAGGTTTATCCACACTAATTCCCTGTGCCCCCATGGACCTTGCAACCTCTGCAAAGTCAGGATTCTGGATATCCGCTCCTACAAAGCGATTATTATAAAAATCTACTTGGTTTTTCTTCTCCGCACACCAGGCATTGTTATTAAAAACACATGCAACTACTGGAATGTTCTCCTCAACCGCCGTACTTACTTCATGCAGGCTCATTCCCCATGCACCATCCCCTACGATGGCTACTACAGGGCTATTCGGATTTGCAAGCTTTGCACCTAATGCTGACGGATAGGCAAAGCCTGTATTCCCAAATGTTAAGGCTGCAACATGCTTGCGGCCGGAATTGAATTTTAAATAGGCATTTGCAGTGGAAGATACATTCCCGATATCTGTAGTTACAATTGCGTTTTCCGGAAGGACCTTTGTAAGCTCAAGGAGTGCCCTGCGCGGATTGATAGGATTTCCATCCACCATTGCCAGATCGACAAGCTCTTTTTCCCATTGCTCTTTCTCATTTGCCACTCTTGCCATTCTCTCAGAATTGAATTGCTTATTTGGCACTTTTTCTTTTAGCCGTTTGGCGATTTCAACTGAAGCTGCTTTTGCATCTCCAATGATCCCGATCTCTACTGGATGGGTCCTCGCGATATTGCGGGGATTGATATCGATTTGAATAATCTTTGCGTTTTTCGGAAAGTAATCAATGTCATAGCATGGCAATGTTCCAAATACAGATAATCTGGTGCCGATAGCGAGCACCACATCTGCATCCTTTAATGTGTTCATAGCTGCTTTTGACCCCATATACCCAATAGGTCCTACCGCTAAAGGTTCATTTGCCGGGAAAGCATCATTATGCATATAGGAAACAGCTACAGGAATCGTCAAGTGATCGGCAATTTCCTTCACAGCCTCTATACCATCTGAATCCACTGTCCCCCTGCCGGAAATGATCACAGGATTTTTGGCAGATGCAAGCAATTCCACAGCCTGATCAATCTGTTCTAATGATCCGCAGCCCCTATTATCCACACGATACTGATGAGGTTCTAGGATTACATCTTCCACTTCCCCATAAAAATAGTCCCGCGGAATATCAAATAACACTGGACCTCTCTCTGCATAAGCAATTCTAAAGGCAGTCCTCAGGCAATCCGCCACCCGTCCCGGATGTGTGACCCGAACGGTTTCCTTTGTAATCGCTTTAAAGACTGAAACCTGATCGCATTCCTGGAAACCGTCCCATCCGACGGTCGGTGTTCCTGCTGAAGGAGAAATGACAACCATAGGTGTATGAGCCTGATTTGCAGCTGCAACAGACGTTACCATATTCGTGATTCCTGGCCCATTCTGGCCAATTACTACCCCGGCAACTCCGCTTACCCGGGTATAGGCATCTTCCATGTGGGCTGCGCTTTGCTCATGCCTCACGCCGATGAATCGGATCCCGGCAGTTGGAAGCAAGTCTAATAGATCCATGAAAGCTGACCCCAAAATCCCGGAAATATGTTTGACACCTTCCTTCACTAATGTTTCTACAATAGCCTCACTTGGTGTCATTTTCACCTTTCTTGTTTTGATTTCTGCTAGTTCTTTTTCTGCTTTTGCCATTACGGGCACTCCCTTTCCGATTAATGAAATTTCGTATATTTAAATGGATAGGAGCCCTGTCGAAAGAGCCCTAAACCAGATTCAACTTTGTCTAAATTCCCTTAATTACACTTTCAACAGTCTCAACAACAAATCTTAAATCTTCTTCTGTAGATGAAAGCGGCGGAGCTATAATAAGGACATTATTGAAACCAGGCACAGTATCACCGTTTCTTCCAATAATCAGGCCTTTTTCTTTACATAGTGAAATGACCTTTGCCATTAATTGATCAGATGCCGGCTGCTTCGTTTCCTTGTCTTCAACCATTTCAATGCCATACAAGAAACCGACGCTTCTGACTTCGCCTACATTTTTATGAAACTGAAGCTCTTTTAAGCTGCCTAAAATGCTTTCACCCAGCATCTCTACCCTGCTGACAATATTCTCTCTTTCTATGATTTCGATATTTTTCAATGCTACTGCACAGCTTGCCGGATGTCCTCCATAGGTTGAGACATGGCGGAAATGGTTATCTGTACCCTGCTCCTTAAACTTCTCATAAATTCTGGAATGAACTGCCGTAGCCCCAAGCGGAAGATAGCCGCTGGTCAACCCTTTAGCCATCGTTACGATATCAGGCTGAACACCATCCGAATGCATAAATCCAAACATTTTGCCCGTTCGCCCGAATCCGGATACAACCTCATCCATTATCAGCAGGACATCATGTTTTTTGCAGATTTGTGCCACCCTCTGCAGATATTCAGGAGATGGGATAATAACACCACCGCCTGAAATGAAAGGCTCCATTATGACCGCAGCAACCGTTTCGGCACCTTCCCATTGGATGACCTGGTCAATCATGTCAGCTGCAACTTTATCGCAATCCTTCACATCCTCCCCGAATGGACAGCGATAGCTGTAAGGAGGCGGAACATGCAGGAATCCCGGCATGCCAGGATCGTATTTCACTCTCCTGTTAGCCTGTGCAGTAGCACTTAATGCACCTAAAGTTGAACCGTGATAGGCACGGTAGCGCGAAATAAATTTGTATTTACCGGGATTGCCATTCTGATTATGATACTGCCTAGCTATTTTGAATGCGGTTTCATTTGCTTCCGAACCGCTATTTGAGAAAAAGGTTTTATAGGAGTCCCCCAGCAATTCACTAATTTTTGCAGATAACTGGATGGCTGGTGCATGGCTTAAAGTCAGAGGGAAATACGACAGCTTCATCATTTGCTCCGCAGCGGCCTCGGCAATTTCTTTCCTGCCATGTCCAAGGTTCAGACACCAAAGACCGGATACACCATCCAAATATCGATTGCCGTCCATATCAGTAAACCAGGAGCCTTCACCTGATTGGGCAATCATTGGACTGCTTCCTTCTGTATGCCGGCTCATCGCATGCCATAAGTGTTTCTGATCCTGATCCGTTAACTTTTTGTGATCATTTAGTTCTACTGTAGACATATTGCTTGCCTCCTTCTATTAAGTAAAGATTCAGGTTTGCATTGTGTCTCCTCTAATGGGTAATCACGTTGCAGTTGGAATTTTGTGTGTTAATTCATGGGTGGGGGTATACGGGTAGTTATGCGCCTCTGCAACTTTCTGATGAGTGACGTTTCCATTCATGGTATTGACTCCTTTTTCAAGAAAAGGATACTTTAAAATAGAATTTTCAATCCCTGTATTAGCGAGCATTAAGGCATATGGTGCTGTAGTATTGGAGAGGGCATAGGTGGAAGTTCTTGCTACAGCGCCCGGAATGTTTGGAACCGCATAATGCAAAACACCATGCTTTACATATGTTGGAGAATCATGTGAGGTAATATGATCAATGGTTTCAATTGAACCGCCCTGATCAATGGCAACATCAATAATGACCGAATTCTTCTCCATTTGCATAACCATTTCTTCGGTTACTAACTGAGGTGCTTTTGCACCGGGGATGAGAACAGCCCCTATCACTAAATCGGCACGTTTTACTTCCTGGGCGATATTGAACGGATTTGACATGACCGTCCTTACCCTGCCAGAAAAAAGATCGTCCAGCTGGCGGAGTCTTTCTGCGCTTATGTCGATGATGCTAACATCTGCACCAAGGCCAACTGCCATTTTTGCGGCATTTGTCCCAACAACTCCACCGCCAATAATCACCACTTTTCCAGGCTTCACACCAGGAACCCCGCCTAATAGGACACCTTTTCCCCCATGAATCTTTTCAAGAAATTGAGCTCCAAGCTGGACAGACATCCTTCCGGCAACTTCGCTCATAGGGGTTAGAAGAGGCAATGATTTGTTATCCAGCTGAATGGTCTCATAAGCAATTGAGGTAACTTCTTTTTCTACTAAAGCCTTTGTCAATTCAGGTTCAGCTGCAAGATGCAAGTAAGTAAAGAGAATTAATCCTTTTCGAAAATATCGGTATTCATTTGGCTGCGGCTCTTTAACCTTCATGACCATATCCGCAGACCAGGCCTCTTTTGCACTTGAAACAACCTTTGCACCAGCTTTTTCATATTCCTGGTCAGAGATGCCGCTTCCTGCACCTGCACCCTTCTCAATCCAGACCGCATGGCCGGCATTAACAAATGCAGAAACACTTGCCGGCACAACGGAAACCCGGTTTTCATTATTCTTTACTTCCTTTGGCACACCAATAATCATGTCATCACTCCATCCTGCAAAATAAAAAAATCTCAAACTATCTCGTCATGACGTCATGTCGTCCGTACCAGTTGTTTTATGACTAGCCTCAGTTGTAATTAAAACACAACCTTTATGCATTTTCAATATTTTCTAAAAATTTTATATTATCGGAATTATTAATAGATATTATTGCAAAATTGAATAACAGTACATTTATGTATAATTCTTTGATAGTTTTATTCTAAATGAATACATATCCGAGCGAAAAAAAGCAGAATAGTATTCTATTAAGTTTCCATTTATATCTGATAATAACCGTTCTATATGAAGCACACTTAAGGAGCATGGAACACCCAGCAGATCGGCTTCTTCTTTAGATAAATAAGTACTTGTAATAATCTGTTCGGCTTCTGCAAACCTTAAGTTCAAACTTTGCTCGAGAAGATCATACAATGTTCCCTTTTCAATATCATATTGGGCGAGGTTTTCACCAATTTCTACAGGATAGTACTGATTTTCAAGTGCCAATGGCTTATCGTTTGCATAGCGAATACGCTTTATAAAGTATGCCTCTGTAAGCCCGCTGGCCTCCACAATTTCTTTTGCTGGAACAACAATCCCATTGTCAAGTAATTTTGAATCGGGCTTCATCCCCATTTTATTAATCACTTCTGTTGTACTGGTAATATTCCCAAGCCATTCCTCAATCGGTTTCTTTGAAATAAAAGTGCCCTTTCCGTGGACTTTCTTTAGCACACCCTCGTTTACTAGATGGGAAACTGCCTCTCTCACAGTGCTTCTGCTTACTTTATAGGTATCCATCAGTTCTCTTTCGCTTGGAATTTTCTCATTGAAAGAACGATTGTCTATTAGCTCCTGCAGCTTATTCTTTAGTTGTATGTGAAGCGGAATAGGACTTTTGGAATCTAACTCTGTCATAATGGATGCCTCCTTTATTTTCTCTAAATGGAAAATGTATAATTAATTATATAGATTACCTGAATGAATATCCATCCTTTTACAGCAGCTGATGTGCGTATTTAAAAGTTTAGCTATTTGCAGGCTGTAAAAGTCAGCAGATGATTTGGAAAACTGACGGAAAAATGGTATTAGTTTAAACAGAGGCAATTAAATAAAAAGGATGATTAGAAATGAATCACTTCATGAAACGGGCTATTGAACTGGCCATTAACAATGTAAAAGAAGGAGGCCAGCCCTTCGGTGCCGTTCTGGTGAAAGATCAGGATATCATTGCTGAGGGCGTGAATGAATTGCATAAAAAGCATGATGTAAGCGGGCATGCGGAATTGCTGGCAATCCGGCGGGCACAGGAGCAGTTTCATACGAATGATTTAGCCGGATTTACCATGTATGCAAGCGGAGAACCCTGCCCGATGTGTTTAACTGCCATTTATTTCGCAGGCATCGATAAGGTGTACTATTGCCAATCAGTCGAGGATGCTTCTATTGCAGGTTTAGGCAAGTCTAAAATGATTTATGAGGATTTAAAAAACGCTAAAGATGACAGGGGACTAAAATTGGTTCAAATGCCATTAAATGAGGATCAAGACAATCCAATGAAGCTTTGGAAAGAACACATTTAACACTTAGCCTCCCTTCTCAAAGCAGACGGGAGGCCGAGTGTTTTTTCAAATACTGGTCACCCCTTAATATTCTCATTCATCCTGCTCATCTATTTGCAGGTTTGACTGGTCTATTTGCAAGGTTTACTCATCTATTTGCAAGTTGCTGGTCTATTTGCAAGTTTGCTCATCTATTTGCAGGTTTGCTCATCTATTTGCAAGTTTGACTGGTCTATTTGCAAGTTTGCTCATCTATTTGCAAGTTTGACTGTTCTATTTGCAAGTTTAAACACATCATTCTTAAAGTTTCATGCATAATGACTAATGCTCAGCGGAAATTGTTCCATCTTTTTTACTTCGCTGTTTCACTAATATGTTCATCCAGTTCCCCCTCACTTGCAAATACAATTGTATTTACAAGTGTTGTTTGCAAAAAAAAATAGAGGTTCACTTTCGTGCCTCTATTTTAGTCCTATTCTATTTTTCACATCATCTCTAATGAGCCCGACCATCTCTTCAGACAAGTTCGCTGGAAGCGACGAGCCATCATTAAATACCCAGGCGTTGATCACCTCAAGATCCGCTTTTTTAAATGTGATGCTATAAGTATTGTGTTCATGAAGAAATTCTGCCGTCACATATTCTTCCCCATCAAATTCATCATCCACAATCATTCCTGTTATTTCGTAAGGATACACTCTACTATCTCCTTTAGCTTTTTATAGCTTAGGATGCATCGGGCCCCTCAAATTATTCGAATATGTTTAAGTTTTCATTAAAATGGTATCTATGGTTTTATAAGCAACCAAAAATGTGGCAAGGGAGTATGCCGCTTCGGTGAGTCCGAATAAAAAAACCGAACTTCCAAAAAGCAGGGTATTCATGATCAAAATGCATTGCCCGATGGTGAACGGCAGGCGCTCGCTGAATAATATCGCTAAAACCTCTGTACCATCCAGGCAGGCTCCGAACCGGATAATGAGCCCCACTCCCGTACCGAGCAAAAGTCCTCCAATGATAATGATCAGCAGGGGATGGTTAGTCACTTCCTCAAAGGGAGCCAATATGTATGTTTCCCCTGCCAGTACGGAACTGGCAAACAGGCTTAACACCAAAAATCTTCCTCCTAAAAAGAAAAAGCCTGCCGCTAAAAACGGGAGATTCAACAGCAGGATCAAGGCACCTACATCTACATGAAAAACATGTGAAAGGAGAATGCTCAATCCGACAATGCCACCGTCAATGACATAATTTTTCACAAGGAATAATTGCAGGGATACAGCCACAAGTGTTGCCCCTAATATGATAATCAGCCCATTTTTAAATGCGGAAAAAGTGCCGTTTCGACTCTGACCTAAATAGTTTGGAACTCTATTTCTATACACCGTCCATCTCCTTTTGTTCAGTCTGGCTTATGTATTGAAATATATTCCGTCAAATCAATAAAATGCGGATGCTTTCTTTTAAATTTTTAATGGTTTTCCAGAAAAAAAAAGATAGAATTCCTTCATATCAGAGTGTAAAATAAATTCAGCCAGCTGAAAAACTGGTATAGGAAACACAAAAAGAAATACGTCAAGCAGCACTAAAATATATTGAATTTTCAGAAAACTAAATAAAAGAGGTTGATGTACATGGCAATGGATGCATCTATTAAGGAACAAACGATTTTTGATCATGCTGGAAATAAAATTATTACAGAGGATCGGGAAATTCATATAATCGCTAAATTCGCAGAACCATTAATTGTGGTACTGGGAAATGTTTTGAGCGATGAAGAATGTGACCAGCTGATTCAGCAGTCAAAAGATCGCATGCAGCGTTCAAAAGTTGCCAACTCTCTTGAAGTGGATGAACTGAGAACCAGCAGCAGTACGTTTTTCGAGGAAGGGGAAAATGAACTTGTCGCCAGAATTGAAAAAAGAGTATCCCAAATCATGAACATTCCAGTTGAGCATGGTGAAGGGCTGCAAATTCTTAATTATAAAATAGGCCAGGAATATAAAGCACACTTTGACTTTTTCTCTTCAACCAGCAAAGCAGCAAGCAACCCGAGAATCAGCACGCTTGTCATGTACCTGAATGATGTGGAACAGGGCGGGGAAACGTATTTCCCAAAGCTTAACCTCTCCGTATCACCACAAAAAGGCATGGCCGTGTACTTCGAATATTTTTACAATGACCAGAACTTAAACGATCTGACCCTTCATGGCGGAGCACCTGTTGTCATTGGTGATAAATGGGCTGCCACACAGTGGATGAGAAGAAAGAAACTATGAAAAAACGCTTGGGAAATTTATTCCCAAGCGCCTTTCTTTAAAACCACAGTCTCTTATGATAGTCATAATCAGAGGTATCGAAATTCTCTTCCCCTTCTATATTGGGGGCACACTCTTCACAAGGTCCTTCCTGCTGGCCATGTTCACATTGCTCCATTAAAAGTTCCACCTGAACGCATCCCCTTTCCTATCTGATACTTCAATTATAATTGAAAGCGTTTACACCTGTCTTGTACAATTTGTTGGAAAATCGTTAAAAAGTGCCTATCCAATGGCACTTTTTAACGTCAAAAACAGACATCTCTGTCGCATTTTAGCCTTTAAGACCACTTATAATAGCCCCTTGGCAAATCGGTCACTTCACTTGCAGCCCTTATGCCTGATTGAATCGCTCCTTCTATCCAGCCCGGGGCTGTGGAAGTATGTTCCCCGGCGAAATGAACTCTTCCCTCAGGAACAGGAATAGACGGGTACAGCTCTGTTTCCTGGCTCGGCTTGAACATGGAGAAGGCTCCGCCCGAAAAAGGGTACTGCGACCAGCTATGGGAAGCTCCTGTTAAGAAATGCTCATAAACCTGATTGCCATGAACAACAGCCAAATTGTCAAGTGCATTCCGGATCCGGTCACCTTCCTTAAGGTTATCCCAGGATAACGTATCATCTTCCCATGTATAGCTTGCCATAATAACTCCGGAACCTGAAGATCCGATCAGATGGCTCGGATAGGCAGCGAATCGAATGGGCAGATCTGTCATCAGCTTCCCTCCCTGCAGTCCTTCTCGTTCCCAGAATCGCTTCTTGAACTGAAGCCCGATTTTCGTGGACGAAACATAATGAAGTTCCCGAATGGCTTTCCATTTATTATGGGAAAATGAATGCCGGGGAACGACTTCAACGAAGGAGAGCAAAGAAAAAGGAATCGTGATAATGGCCAAATCACCAGTTACGGCCAAAGGTCTTTGGCTCAAGGTATGTCTGGCATGAATGGTAACCTGCTGAAGATCCTGTTCTATTTTTGTCATCTGATAACCGAAATAAAGATCTTCTTTTAACTGAGGCAAAAAAGCGTTTGGAAGCTTGTCATTGCCTCCCTCTATTTCATAAAAATGAATGTCCGGACTGAATAAAGGAAGCAGCTCCCTCAGAATGGCCGGAAAGCTCAGCTCCGGAAACCCTTCCAGGCCCAGCAGAACCTTAATGCTTTCAAGGGCTCCAGGCGATAGGCTGGGCCCCACTGGATTATATCTGAGAAAAAAACTCATGGGATACCTATCAAACTCTCTAACTACGGTATTCCAATTTTGTGCGGGGTTTTGGTTAATAAAATCTGCAACCGGCTTTATTGCCATCATGAGCAGTTCTTCGGCTGTCTTTCCTTTTTCATGCGGTGCAACCGGGTAGCCCAGCATATCCGGATTCTTCTTATAGGCAGTTCGATTGGTTTTTATTCCATTGGCAAAGATCAGGTCCTGGGGTGTTGTGTTCCTGAATTCATTTACTTTTAAACGGAACTTTTTAATATACTCAAGGACTAATGGATGAATATGAGGAATTCGCATGGCGCCCACATCCAGGTACAAATCGTCCATGAACGGCTCTCTCATCGTAAAAATCCTGCCGCCAACCCTTTGTGTTGCTTCTAACACCGTTACATCATGACCGGCATCCTTCAGCAGTGAAGCAGCCACCAGCCCGGACATACCGGCTCCGACAACAATAATTTTCTTCTGAACCTGTGAAATGCCGAGTCCGTTTCTGATGATAGAAAGCATTTCTTCTGGTGATAACTGCGGATCCCGATAAAAGGCCATTCAGATTCTCCTTCCGGCAATCTGTCACAAATAGCTATTACTTCATCATAATGCGGGACAGCTTTACAATATGCTTCTTTTATGATTAACCAGTTTTACCAATAAAAAAATCAGCGAAAATTTTATCCTACCCCCAAAACCCAGGAATGAAAGCCTAAATTTTTGTTGATGGTCATTTTTAGTAGAATTAATGAAGGGTTGGGAGTACAGGCGTCCCCCTCTTACATAATTAACATTACATCTTGGGAGGAATAAATTTGGATCGTTTTTTCAGGTGGGTTGTCAGATCCCTGTTTGCCCCTGTCTCTGGTACCGCAGGAGCAATCGCAAGTACTATGGGCTTTTTTCTGGCATTTTTACCTTTGGATAGTTACAGAGTTTCATTGTTGTTTGCTTGTTCACTGATTCTGCGCCTTAATATTATTGCCTTGTTCCTGGGCTCTCTGATTACTGTTTTTATCCCATACATACATAAGCTGCCTTACATGGATTTTGGCCCATTAGACGATTTCTGGCTGATTTCAAATCTTAAAAGCGGAATATTATCTTCCGATTCAGTTGTTTCAGGTATTTTAGGAGGGATTGTTGGACTTGTCTGCTATTTTTTCTTCCACTGGTTTTATAATCTGGGGCTGAAAACAAATGATGGAAAACAGGAATCTATATTTCTTGATCCAGCTAAACGGCGCTGGTCTCTAATCAAACGAATGACTGCAGGCTTCGTTCTATTAATCGCAGTGATATCAGCATTTTTTATTGAGAGCCTTAATACGGCTCCCAAGGTACCTGCATTGAATCTGGAGCAGCACACTTCAAGCCAACAAATAGAGCCGATTGACACACCCTTCCATGAAAAGGATACGGCATCTCGGGCTCTGGAAACAAACTCTGCTGCCAAAATTCCAGAAAATCAAGATCAAGAAGTGTATGGATTCTATGTCAATTGGGACGAGAATAGTAAAATATCTTTCAATAAAAATAAAGAGTCTATTACTACCTTGGTACCTGAATGGATGCAGGTTACACCAGATCTAAAGGTCAAGTCCTCAATTGACCCATCCATTGTAAAAGAAGCTAAAGAACATCAAATCAAGGTTTTGCCATTAGTAAATAATTACATAGACGGCAAATGGAATTCAGATGTTCTGCATAGGTTATTCACTGTTCCAGGGGCTGAAGATCGCTTTATTGAAGAAATGATTTTTTATGTGAAAGCAAATAACTTCGACGGGATTAATATTGACTTCGAAGCCGTTAAACCTTCTGACAGGGATCATTTTACACAATTCATGAGTAAGGTGTACAAAGCCTTTCATAAGGTAGATTTAATGGTGACATTGGATGTTCCGCCGAACGATGAAAGCTATGATTATGCCTCTTTGGCTAAATACGCTGACCGCGTCATTGTGATGCTCTATGACCAGCATTATGCCATGAGCGAACCAGGACCTGTCGCTCAAACACATTGGGTAAAGGAGAACCTGAACCAAATTGATATTCCCTCCGAAAAGCTGATTGCAGGCCTGGGTACATATGGCTACAACTGGGAAGAAAATTCAAGTGAACCCGCAGCTGAAATGACGTTTGGGGATATCATGAAGATGGGCAGAGAAGCGAACCTACATATCAATTGGAGTATGGAAGCTGGAAACCCATACTTAAGATACAAACAGAATGGAAAAAATCACACTGTCTGGTTTTTGGATGCTGCCACTTTTTATAACCAGATGAACCTAGCGCTAAATAGCGGTTCTACCGGGATTGCCATATGGCGGCTCGGTTCTGAGGATCCTTCGATTTGGAGTTTTCTTAGCAAGACTAATGAAGCCAAAAAACCATCTCAAGTGCTTAGTACCTTTGATAGTCATTTTGGAGCCCTTCATACTGGCAGCGGCGAGATATTAAAAATCGCTTCAGAAACAGAAAAAGGAGGACGGACAATAGAAATGGATTCGAATGGAATGATCAAAAACGAATCCTATGTCCAATATCCGAAGCCATTTGAAGTAATCCGCCATGGAAAATCAAGTAAAAAAGAAGTCGTCCTTACGTTTGATGACGGTCCTGATCCAGCCTACACTCCAGAAATACTGGATATATTGAACAGGTATCAGGTGAAAGGCACTTTTTTTGTCGTAGGGGAAAATGCGCTGATGCATCCTCAGCTTGTTAAAAGAATTTATGATGAGGGGCATGAAATTGGAAACCATACCTTTACACATCCAGATATTACATCCATCACACCTTCTCGTTTGCGGATGGAACTAAATGCAACACAACGCTTAATTCAAGGCATAACCGGCCATTCTATGACTCTTTTTCGGCCACCTTACATTGCAGATACGGAGCTTAGTACAAAACAAGAGCAGCTTCCTGTTTTGGAAGCCCAGAAACTTGGCTATACCATGGTGGGCCAATCCATTGACCCTGGAGATTGGCAAGGAGCCACAGTTGATGATCTTGTAAATCAAACATTGGATCAGCTGTCAGAAGGAAATGTCATTTTGCTTCATGATGCCGGCGGTGACCGCTCCAAAACAGTTGAGGCCCTTCCGATTATTATTGAAACACTTAAAGGCCGCGGCTATACATTTTCAACTACTGCCGGCTTAATTGGGAAAAGTGACAGTGAGATCATGCCTTTTGCTGATCAGGAAAACCCTTATTCTGTATATGATAGTGCCGTTTTTAAAATCCTTAAAAACTGGAATACCGGCATCAGCTTTTTGTTTTATTCAGCCATCCTTTTAGGAATTTTGCGTCTGATTTTTCTTGTTTTCCTGTCCAGGAAACAGGTTAAGAGGTATAAAGAGACAAAGCTTGACCCTGGATTTACTCCATATGTCAGTGTAGTCATTGCTGCTTATAATGAGGAAAAGGTCATCTGCAAAACTATAGATTCTATTTTAACCAGTGACTATTCTGCTTTTGAAATACTGGTTATTGATGATGGCTCAAAGGATCATACGGCCCGTGCCGTTGAGGAAGCTTTTGCAGACAATTCCCGCGTCAGATTAATTAAAAAGGCCAATGGCGGAAAATCTTCAGCTGTAAACCTTGGATTCAAGGAAGCTAAGGGAGAGATCGTGGTTGCTTTAGATGCCGATACTCTCATAGCAGAAAATGCTATTTCACTGCTTGTCAGCCATTTTAAAGATGACCAGGTGGCTGCTGTGTCAGGTAATGTCAAGGTTGGCAATAAAGGGAATCTCCTGACGAACTGGCAGCATATTGAATATGTTACAGGCTTTAACCTGGAAAGGAGAGCCTTCGCCGCTCTCAACTGTATTACTGTAGTACCAGGTGCAATCGGTGCATGGAAAAAGTCTGCGGTTGAAGAAGCAGGATACTTTAGCGAGGATACACTTGCAGAGGATACGGATATCACACTTGCCCTATTGCGCAATGGAAAGAAAATTGAATTCGAAGAAAAGGCCTATGCTTATACTGAAGTGCCGGAAGATATTAAAAGCCTGGCAAAACAGCGCTACCGGTGGGTATATGGGACTCTTCAATGCCTTTGGAAACACAGGGAGGCTTTATTTAACAGGAAACATCAGTCATTAGGATATGTAGCACTTCCAAACATGTGGCTTTTTCAATATGTTTATCAAACGATTTCTCCCATTGCAGATCTTTTGTTTATCTTAGCCCTTTTCAGCACAAAGCCTGAAAAAGCGGCCATTGGATTTGTTCTATTTTACTTGATGGATTTCTTTACCTCCTTATATGCTTTTAGGCTGGAAAAAGAAAATCCTAAACCATTGGCCTCATTGTTTTTACAGCGAATTTTATATAAACAGCTGATGACCTATGTGGTGGTAAAATCGATTTTCTCCGCCATAAAAGGAGTAACTGTCGGCTGGAATAAACTAAAGCGTAAAGGCAGTGTGACACAAGATAATCCGCTATAAACTAAAAGGCCTTTCCCAATTCCGGGAGAGGCCTTTTAAATTCTAAATGATCTTTATGATTTTATAAGTTCTTCCCATTGCTGTCTTTGTTTTCATTTCCTTTTTCCACTCGTCTGCTCTCAGCTTTTTCTTTAGCGGTCTGGGAAACCTGCTGTCCATGGTTGAGAACTTTTTCAGCAGGACTTGCTGTACTATTCCCTTCGTTGCCAGAGGCAGGTGCTTGGGAATCTTTTGGGCTGGTCACAGGCTTCGCAGGTTCACTTGTTGTCTTATTTCCTGAAGACGCAGAAGCAGGCTCTGGAGCTGAAGGCTTTTTGGCTGATACAGACTCCGTTTTAATCACTGGTTTTGCTGCAGGTTTCCGGCTCGATAATTCGGTATCCGTTTGCACAGCAGCTATCGCCTTATTGCTCTCTCCCTTTTTGGGGGATTTTGCAGAAGAAGGAGTATTTTCCTCCGTTTTTTGTTTCACCTTATTTTTTACAGACACTGTTTTTGTTTCAGCCTTATTGTCAAGTTGTCTGTATCCTTCAGATTTCTTTTGAATACCTGTTAAAACAGATGAATTTTCCGCTGAAAAAAGTTCAGTTGCTTTCAAAATGCCATTGGCAGCAGAAAACGTTATAGCCCCTGCTATTACCATGACTAGGGCTCCCTTAGCTGGTGATTTCATAATTTTCTCCTCAAGACTAGTTATTAATTATATTCAAAGTATTCGAAGGAGAATCCATATATTATGGGGGTATAAATTAGTTACTATCATAATTTGCTTACTTCTAAATCTGTACATCACCCCGTATAAGAAAAGAACCATCTTAAATTTAAGATTCTTTTCTTATGCCTGGAACTTTTTATTATCAATTTTTACTATCGCAGCATCTGAGCCGGCAGCAGTCTTTTTTGTTTCATTCACGAGGTCAAGAATATTTCCGCTGCACTGCTGGGCTCCTTTTATCAAAAGCGGTGTTCCTAATGGACCCATTTTCAGGCCGTGGGCTAAGAATCCACCGATTGACATAATGACCGGAACAGCAGGTGAAGTATTAGAGAGGATGATCTTCTCGTGAATTTCTTTACGGTTATTTAATAATAGGCAAAAGTGATGCAGAGTTTCAATTGTCAGTTTGGAAGACCTTCTTCCCAGAGTATATACCGGATGATCCTCTTCATCTGTACCATGAAAAATAAGAGTTCCTGCATCTTTCTTTGTCAATTTATTAAAAAATGGCACCTGAATGACTTCTTCTTTTTTGAGTTTGCGATTCTGAATGATTTTCAGATGGTATGCTGCTGCAAGGGAAGTTGTATGAGTTCCTCCAAAATCATGATAGATATAGATCAATTTTTACTTCCTCCTTCACCAGTCTCCCGAAAGGCGAGAATTTGAGTCTTTAAGGAAGAAAACAATCCTGCGGCCGCATTTCCATAAAAAAAACCCATAAAAATGCCAGCCCACAGATTATTCCTGTGTGCAAAGAATACCGAGATGATGAGTCCCAGGAGATTAGCCAGCCCTGGAACATATGGCTTGGGTATTTTAAAGAGCATCTTGCCCAGCTGGGTCAGCAGAACCACTAATGGCACTGCGATTATGGCATCCCAGAAGTTCGTATGAATGATCGGAAATGCTTCCATTTTAGCACCTCAGCAATATTATTTTCGTTGCTTGTCCATATCTTGCTCCAATCAGATATTTTCATTAGTTAATGTCTCCTAACCAGCCTTTAATAAACAAATAAAGGCTGCCCCCAGGCAGCCAGTCAAGTTTGCTATAGTTTTTCACCGTTTGACTTGATCACATCTTTATACCAATAAAAAGACTTTTTCTTTTTCCGCATCAATGTTCCGGTTCCGTCATCATGCTTATCCACATAAATATAGCCATAGCGTTTTGAAAACTCGCCTGTTGACATGCTGACCATATCGATGCAGCCCCAGCTTGTGTATCCCATTAGCTCGACGCCATCTTCTATTGCTTCACCCATTGCTTTTATATGCTCGCGAAGATACTCAATCCGGTAGCCGTCATGGATGCTGCCATCCTCTTCTTCCTTGTCATAGGCCCCTAGTCCATTTTCTACGACAAATAGCGGTTTCTGATAGCGGTCATATAACTTATTCAAGCTGATCCGCAAACCTTCAGGGTCGATTTCCCAGCCCCAGTCACTTGTTTCCAGGAACGGATTCCTTACCCCGCCAATGATGTTCCCCTCTGACGAATCTGCATCTGTTTTAACCTTCTTTTCTGTGCGGGACATATAATAGCTGAAGCCAATATAATCAACAGTGCCGTCCTTTAACAAATCCAGGTCGCCTTCCTGTATGTCCAGGCTGATATGATGTTCCCTAAAGTATCTTTTAATAAAAGCCGGATACTCCCCGCGCACCTGTACATCACCACAAAAGTAATTGAATAGCTGCTCTTCCTGCAGAGCATACATGACATTTTCCGGGTTGCTGTCATAGGCATACACAGGCGCAAATAAAATCATGCAGCCAATGTTTGAGTCAGGAATAATCTCATGGCATGCCTTTACCGCGATTGCGCTTGCGACCAATTGATGGTGATAGGCCTGGAAGGTCGGCTGGTATTTATCTTCTTCACTTTGATAGGAAAAGCCGAGCCCATTAATCGGCATGACCAACCCGCTATTGATTTCATTAAAAGTCATCCAGTACTTTACTTTATCTTTATACCGGCTCAAAACCGCTTTAGCGTACCTCTCGAAAAAGGTTACAACTTTACGGTTTCTCCATCCGCCATACTCTTTTACTAAATGAAGAGGCATTTCATAATGGGAAATCGTTACAACCGGCTCAATTCCATATTTCTGCAATTCATCAAAAACACGATCATAAAAAGCAAGCCCTTCTTCATTTGGCTCCGTCTCATCGCCATTCGGAAAAATACGGGTCCAGGCAATCGACATGCGGAATGCCTTGAAGCCCATTTCGGCAAATAAGGCAATATCTTCTTCATATCGATGGTAGAAATCGATTGCTTCATGATTGGGATAATAAAATTGATCCTCATGAATTTCGAAGTCAAACCCAGGCTTCATTAAAATATTGTATCGCTCTTTTCCTCCGGGAAGGACATCCGCAATATTCAAGCCTTTATTCCCTTCCTTATATCCACCTTCAATTTGGTTCGCTGCAGTGGCGCCGCCCCACAAAAAATCTTTAGGAAAATCGTAGTTTTTCAATTCATACCCTCCAATACCTGCTATTTTTATTATTCGTTTAAATGGAGTTTTTATATTACCCAAAAAAGAATATAGAAGAAGCTTAAATCGAGGCAAACGGTATGTAAATAATTAGAGTTAATTAAGTCTTGTTTAACGGCATTTTGATATTTGTTACATCAAAGTAACATATTGTTTCTACGTGTGATAGAATGAGCCTAACTATTATTTGGCCGGAGGATTACTGAATCATGTTCTCAAACGAAATCATCGCATCTTTCAATGATTTAGAAACATCCATATATCATTACATTTGTCAAAACAAAGAAAAGATCCCATATATGCGGATTCGTGAACTTGCTGATGAAACCCATGTTTCTACTGCTACTATCTTAAGGTTTTGCAGAAAGTTGAATTGTGAGGGTTTCACTGAATTTAAGATAAAGTTTAAATTATATTTACAGGAAAATAAAAAGTCCTCTTTACAAGGTTCCAAGCTATCTATTGTCGAGTTCTTCGAGCGAACGCTAAGGGGTGATTTAGAGGAAAAAATCAGAGAGGCAGCAGAACTAATAAATACGGCAGATAACGTTATCTTTATAGGAATCGGCAGTTCAGGGATACTGGCTGAATACGGAGCCAGATATTTCTCCAGTCTCGGCAAGTTTTCACTGTATATCAAGGATCCCCATTTTCCGATTCATTCGAGTATCCGCAGCAGCAGTGTCACAATTGCCTTATCTGTCTCAGGGGAAACTCCTTTTACAATCACCCATCTTAACCAGCTGAAGCAGGAAGGCAGTAAAATCATCAGCATCACAAACAGCCGGCTTTCAACAATCGCAAAAGTTTCTGATTTAAACATCGCTTATTATGTGACAGAGGAAACGTTTGAACAGTCGAATATTACGACTCAAGTTCCAGTTGTGTACATTTTGGAACCTATAGCCAGGGAAATACACAAGCTAAACCCTTAAATTAAAGGAATTTTTCCTCGTTTGGAGAATATGTAAAATAATCACAATGAAAGCGGTGGATATTATGAAATCAATTGCTTCCCCGATTGCTGGCAAAGTAAACAATGTATTCATTCATGTCAGCGATTTGAAAAAGTCGGCTCAATGGTATAGCAGTCTCCTTGGACTGCCTTTTAATATGGAGGATGTGGAATCTCCGGTATACAACATTCCGGTCACCTCTCAAACCGGACTTACACTGGATGACCACACCTTTGATCCATCCTTCAAATGGACTCCTTCCGGTCACGTTTTATTTAATTTCTTTGCCCGGGATATTGACGAGGCGTACGCTTTTGTTAAAAGTCAGGGAATCCCGATTGTTAGAGAAATTGAACGTATTGGAGATTTTGCTTATTTCAATTTTCAGGACCCGGATGGCAATGTATTGATGATCTGCAATTGCTAATGAAAGAATCTGTGGCTATGTGGCCATGGATTTTTTTATTTACAGCATTCCCCGCTGGACATCCCCCCTTGCCTCGCGTATACTAGCCATATTTATGTAAAAGAGTAACAGCTTCATAGAAAGAAAGGTGTTAAACATGATTCACAATCCTACTGGAAAAGAGCGGCTTGCGCTGGCGTTTCTCCTCAGCATGCTTGGCATATTGGGGCCATTCAATATTGATATGTATTTGCCGGGCTTTCCAGATATCGCTGATGATTTCGGTGCCCGTGCTTCACTTGTTCAGATGAGTCTGACGGCCTGTTTGATTGGACTTGCGGCTGGACAGATAATTGTCGGACCGCTCAGTGATTCGCATGGAAGAAGAAAACCACTACTCATCGGAATCTCTCTCTTTGCCGTATCTTCCCTTTTATGCGCCGTTTCACCCAATATTGCGGCCTTTATTGCAGCCCGCTTTCTGCAGGGATTAACCGCCTCTGCCGGAATCGTCCTGTCACGGGCAGTTGTCCGGGATGTGTTCAGCGGAAAAGAGCTCACGAAGTTTTTTGCCTTGCTTATGGTCATTAATGCAACCGCTCCGATGATTGCGCCCATGACAGGCGGTGCGCTGCTTCTGATTCCTTTCGCAAGCTGGGAATCCATCTTTTATTTTCTAAGCTTTTTGGGATTATTTATTACCATTGTGATCTATTTCCGATTAAAAGAAACCCTTCCTCCAGAAAAAAGGGTCCCAAGCTCCATTGGGAATTCCGTTAAAAGCATGGGGGGACTTTTCAGGGACCGTTCCTTCATCGGGTATGCCCTTATCGTTGGTTTCATACATGGCGGAAGCTTTGCTTATGTATCGGGGACACCCTTTGTCTATCAGGGAATTTATGGTGTATCGCCACAGGTGTTCAGCATCCTGTTTGGCATTAATGGATTGGCCATCATTACGGGGAGTTTCCTGATTGGCCGCCTGGCAGATGTCATTCCAGAAAGAAGCTTGCTCCGGACAGCGGTCTGCATTGCGGTAAGTGCCACTTTGTTCCTATTAATTATGACCATCATTAAAGGGCCGCTATTCATGCTTGTCATTCCGATTTTTATCTATATGACTTCGATGGGGATGATCATCACCAGCTCATTTACATTGGCCATGAAAAATCAGGGGCATCGTGCCGGCAGTGCCAGCGCTGTTATAGGAATGCTTCCTTTAGTGCTGGGGTCAGCTGTTTCCCCATTGGTGAGCATTGATGAAACCACTGCAGTGCCAATGGCTGCCATCTTGTTTATTACATCATTCATCGGCTTTGTTTTTTTCTTCACCTTAACGAAAGAAAAAACAAAAAGAAGCCGACAGAACCTGAAGCTGCATGCGGAGGGATAACTCCCTCCGGCTGGCATGCCGCCTGCTTTATTCTTTTACTTCCTCGATAATCGACTGTCCTTCAGTTCCTTCATCATCCTGCCACTGCCATTTTTCATGCAGCCTGATGCGGCCGTCCGCCAAAATTTCAGGGGTGGAGAGACATTTTCCGCCGCGCAGCTGATTTTTGTTATTCACATGGTTATATCTGAATTCCAAACATCCGTCTTCATTGGCAATTCCAATCAGTGTCCCCTGAATGATCTCTCCCCCGCCATAACTAGCTGATATTATATTTCCATCCTGTTTATAATGAAAAAAAGTCTTTGATGAAACTTCACCATTCTCTGTATTTTGCACAGAAACAAAGGTACGGCCATTGTAATTCATAAGAATATCCTCCTGGTATGTATCGATTTATAAATCCCCTTTTAAAATGGAGTACATATACAAGTCATCAAATTTCCCGTTAGTATATTCATAATGCCTAAGCAGCCCTTCTCTCGTGAAGCCCTGCCTTTCAACCAGCTTCTGGGATGAGAGATTTTTTGGCTCGATCAAAGCTTCTATCCTTTCAAGCCCAAGCTGTTCAAAGCCGAATTGTAAAACCCTCTCAAGGGCTTCATTCGCAATTCCTTTTCCCCAATGCTCCCTGCTTAGTTCATAACCGACTTCACTTCGGTAGTGTTTCGGATTCCTATTCAGGAAACCACAGCTCCCAATGACCTTCCCTGAATCCTTCAGGGTGATGCCCCAGCGGATTCCTGTGCCATTTGTATAAATGGATTTATACCATTCTATTTCTCCAAGCACCTCCTCTGGAGTTTCACAGGCTGAGATTCCCATATGCTTTACAACCAGCTGATCTGACAGGTATACAAACATATCTTTTGCATCTTCTTCAGTTGCTTCTCTTAAAATTAATCTTTCTGTTTCAAGAATCGGAAATGCTTTTTCCAACGGACTGCCTCCTCTGCAAAATATCTATCTTCAACTATACCAAATTGCTGTAAAAAAATCCTATCATATGGAAATTACTTCAAAACCAGCTTTATCCATGTTACACTCTATTATTAGTAAAATATAAACAAAAGGAGAATTTCTGTGAAACGTTATGGTCTATGGCTGCTGTCTGCCGGATTGATTCTTTCCGCGTGCAGCAATGACAAAGAGAAAACAGCCGCTGATTCACCTGTTAAAGAAGAGCAAAAGAAAGAAGAAAAGCAGGTAAGCATTTTAGCAGAGTCTAAGAATATTAATTTAGAGGTCTCTGAAGAAACCCTGCTAAATTTGCCTCCTGGAACCCTAATGGATAACCTTACATACGAAAAAGACATTGAAGCCATTGAAGTTACACCGGAAACTGATCCTGAACTTTTACGGAAGATGACGCCCAAACTGGAAGAGCTGACGAAGGAAGCCAAAGATACAGACTCTATTAAAAAAGGGCTAGTTTCCCTGCTGGCGAGTCCACATTATAAAGACATTATTGAAAAGTCCAATTCCTACAAACCCGATTTTGAAGAACCTTACCTGCCGAATCCCACCAAGTCAGAACCCGGAGAAGAAGAAAAAAAGGCAGCAGAACAGGCCATTATTCTTCTGGATGCCAGTTCATCCATGCTGCTGCAGGCAGACGGCAAAGTGAAAATGGATATCGCTAAAAGCGCCGTCAAGAGTTTTGCCCAGACGATTGGCCAAAGCAGTGATGTATCCCTTGTAGTCTATGGCCATAAAGGCTCTGAAGCAGACGCTGATAAAAAAATTTCCTGCTCTGGTGTTGAGGAAGTCTATCCTATGAGCAAATATTCCAAGAAGGAATTTCACGAAGCTGTTGATTCATTTGAGAGCAAAGGCTGGACGCCTCTTGCCGGCGCCATTCAAAAAGCAGCAGAAATGAGCAGCGGCTATGACGGCGCCACCACGATCTACATTGTTAGCGACGGTGCCGAAACATGTGACGGCGACCCTGTCCAGGCCAGCGAGAACCTTGTGAAAAACAACAGCAGCAATACTGTAAATATCATTGGGTTTGATGTAGACGGCAGGGCCGAGGATCAATTAAAAGCAGTAGCCGAAGCCGGCAACGGGGAGTACTTTAAAGCAGACAGTCCCGACGATCTGAAAGACACCATTCAATACGAGTGGCTTCCGTCTGCCGGTGACCTCGCATGGGCTTTTACAATGGCACCCAGCCCGTGGGAAATGATGGATGAATATAAAATCGGTGAAGTTTATCCCCGCCAATTATTCACAGTCGGCAGGCGTGAATCACACCGAATCCTGGATGCCGTCACCATTATGGGCGATAAGGGCTGGATCACGGATGAGCAGCGATCCGAACTCCGTGAATGGGGCTATGAACGCAGCGGCCAAATGAAGGATCTGTATATGGAGCTGCACGAAAAAAATCGGAATACAGCTGAAACGGAAAGTGATGAAATTAGACAGAGAGTAGACGAATGGGTTGAAAAAATGAAAGCTCTGAAGAAAGAACGCGGGGATATTTGGTGACAAAATTTTTAAGAATGCTCCGGGCGGCATGCTCTGAGCATTCTTTTTTACTCTTTGGGTATGAAAATAAAATTCCTCTTGAGCTCGGCCTCATTAATGGAGATCCGATACGATAAATCTTTTGTCCGCAGTACATATTCTTTAATGCCAATAAATTCAGATTCCGCAATTAAGTAAAAGTGCGTACCCTTTTTTAATCCTTTAAAATGATTCTTTAACTTATATTTTTTCATGATGCTCCTACATTCTATTTTTAAACTTCTCCGGCTTCTTCACATACCCTTCAATGATAAAACCGCAGCTAGTGCAAATAACATATTCAATATCAGAACCGAGACTCATCTTATCCACAGGAAACATGACCCCATATCCCGAATGCTTCCCTTTCCCCAGCTCATTTGATCCGCACTTTGGACAATTTTCTGCTTTCATATTCATTCTCCTTTCCGCTTCTATTAGTAAGTCATACGTTCAGAAGCATGAAAAAGTTTCATGAAAACAGTAATTGCGGCCATACAGATCCGGTACTATTCAGCTGCTGTAAGTGATTCCTTTGATTTGAGCACCTGAATATAAACGCCTGTCAGTGTCTGGGTCAGCAAAAAGATTGGGAAAGAATGCATGAGCTTATACCCTTTTTGCAGGGTTATTATATCTGCAGCTGTTAAAACCCATTGAAAAAAAACACCAAATAATGCCCACACCAATACATACATAATGAACGTTTTTTTGCCGATGTTCAGTTTTTCATAAAGGTAAAAAAAGAAGTAGCCAAATGGGGCAAATAATATATAGTATAAAATATCTGTGACTTCATAATTGTTTAGATCATTAACCTTATAAAAATCTGTTCTGCCTCCGCCTATTGTGAAATCATAAAGGATCCCAACGGCCATGCCCCACAGCAAACTCAGCACTCTGACCTGCTTCGCCAGCCTGTCCGGCCTTCTTATTAGAAGAAAATATATAAGATAGGCAGCAGCAACCATGAGCAACAGATAAAGCTCGTTGCTGCCAAATTCCTTCCACATTTTCATGCTTCATTCACCCCTCTTGTCTTAAGCTGTCCAAAATACTTAAGTAAGAATTGAACCACTAAATGCAAAAGGAATAGATAGATGATTTCATAGCCAATATTCCATTTTTTATAATCCAAAATTCCAAAATACCTGGCAATCATCACAGCAGAAACAAGGAATGCAACGGAAACCCCCACTTTAATAAACTTTGAACCCAGCGAATCCCCTGTCCTTATTAAATTTAATGTGATTGCTAATGTAATTGGAAGTGTTATGCTCCTATGTATTAAAAAAGCGGAATTGTTTAAGATCTGCTGGGAAATATGTGCTACATTCAGCTCTTCATAAACAATCCACGTATAATTAATATGAATGACCATCACCGACAGATAAACAAAGGTATTTTCAATAAAAGTCAGCTTCTTATTCAAAGAAGTAAACAGCACAAGCACCAGCCAGGCCAGAAAAACCAAAAGTACAAACCCCATGTAACATCAGCTCCATATTTTTTTGTTAGTATTTGCAGGGGGAGGGATAGTTATTCTGTTGTGGCACCCTTTAGCTGTTTAGTCGGGGCCTGGTTCTGACTCAAATACTGTGATTTTTGCTATTTGTGTCCGAAGTTGGTTCAGGTTCTGACTCAGACACTGTGATTTCTGCTTTCTGTGTCCGAAGTTGGGTCAGGTTCCGACTCAGATCTCTGGTTTCCGGCGTTCTCTGTCCGAAGTTAGGCCGGGTTCTGACTCAGACACTGTGATTTCTGCTTTCTGTGTCCGAAGTTGGGTCAGGTTCTGACTCACACACTCCGTTTTCTGCTTTATTTGTCCGAAATTGCTCCAGGTTCGGACTCAGAGCTATGGTTTAAGTCTTT
The DNA here is from genome assembly GCF_010628845.1 of Bacillus sp. 22-7. Classification (NCBI taxonomy): domain Bacteria; kingdom Bacillati; phylum Bacillota; class Bacilli; order Caryophanales; family Bacillaceae; genus Bacillus; species Bacillus sp. 22-7. The sequence goes on from NZ_NJQY01000006.1 coordinate 344,089, forward strand.
ATTTGTCCATAGATGCTCCTTATTCTACGCCCGACCCCTGCCATCCTAAACAGTCTGCCGCTCAATCAGCTTCACCGATATTTCCACATGAGTACGGCTTTCACTATCTATCGCTTGAAGCATCAGCTTTTTTCCCATTTCCACCAGAGGGATTTCAAGTGTGGTGATGTGCATAATTTTGGCGATTGGCTGGTTATCAAATCCCATAATCGCGAGATCCCCTGGAATGCGAATCCCTTTTTCTCTGCAGGATGTGACGATTCCGGCAGCAGCAAAATCACTTGTTACCAGCAGTGCACTTGGGGGATTATCCATGTTCAATAACCGCTGAACCACTTCCTCGCCATGCTCAAAATTCAGACACTCATAAAAGATATAGTCTTCTTTATAAGACTCCCCAATCCGCCTTACAAAATCTTCGTAGGCTTTTCCGCGCTGCCTGCTGTTGGCGCCGGACCTTCTTCCTATGCAATATCCTATTTTCTGATGCCCTTTATTATGTAAATACTCTAAAGCATTAGTGAATGTCATGTAATGATCGATAAAGGTTGAGGACACACCCTGATTCCTTGCATCCTCACAAAGGACGATGGGGCCATACTCGGTAAACTGGCTGATGACCTCCCAGCCGCAGATTCTTGAACAAATGATTAAGGAATCAATTTGCTTATGCTGCAGCATTTTCAGAGCCTCAATTTCCCTCTCTTCCTCGTAATTCGTCTGAAAAAGAACTAGTTTATAGTTGTTTTTCATGGCTTCATTGGCAATCCCTTCTACCAGCAGACCGAAATAAGGATGATTGGTAAAAGGAACAACCACTCCAATAAGAAGGGTCTCCCCTTTGCTCAAATGAACAGCATTGATATTCCGCTGATAATTAAATTCCTCCATCGCCTGCAGTACCGCTTCCCGCTTATCCTCCCTCACATAGGGATGATTATTGAGCACCCTCGAAACGGTTGTTACTGACACTCCCGCTCTTTTAGCGATATCTTTAATATTTGCCATAAACCCACCTGTTTTTTTCACGTTTTTTCTTGCTATGAAATGCGTTTCATAAATTAAGCTTTTCTTAACAACTAAAGGAGGTTTCCTTCATGTTCATTCTATCTGGAATATTCTATCTGGTTTTATTATGCAGTTCTATTCTTGCCCTGTCATCTATTCCTATTTCCCTCTATCCGAAAAAGAAAGCAAACAAGAACACTTATGCAAAAGATTACTACAGCTCTTTATTTGATGTCTACGGGGATGACGCATAACCGGCAAAATACCACCCTCCCATTTTTTAAAATTTCCGTGTATAGTAGCATGTATCCCAACCCGAAAGGAAGACATGCTATGTTTATTAAAATAACAAAAGAGCAGCAGCAAAAGATGATAGAGGACATCCAGATTTTCTTTTCCGAGGAGAGAGATGAAGATCTATCTGAGTTCTCTGCGGAAAGAGTATTGGATTTTGTTAAGGAGTCTTTGGCCACGCATTTCTACAATGCAGCAATCGCTGATGTAAAACATGTGGTGGAACAGCAATATGCTTCAATGGAGGATGAAATCCTGACGCTCGAGCGTCCCATAAAGTAGATTTCAGCAAAGGAATCACCTATTCATGGGTGATTCTATTTCATTTAGCAGAAACAATCATGTAAATAAACTTTAATACTATGTTAACCTCCTGTCATTTTTCTGAAAGTGATCAGTGATATGATTATTTTGACTGCTGTATAGATTTTATAGAGAGCGAGCAAGAAAAATGAACATTACTGATGCTGTAGGGCAATTGCATAAATCTGGAATAAAGGCGAATAGTGAAGACGTTGAGCGCTGGATTGAAGAAGGAAAAATAAAAGCGGAACGAAGCGCGAGGAGGCAAGTCAGCTACTCCATAAAGATGAAGGATCTCGCTGATTTCATCATTCAGGAAAAAGAAGTGCTGTATCGCCAAAAGCTCGAAGGAGTCCTGCTTCAGGTTAAAGACCTGAAAGGGCAAATCGAAATCCTGAATACCCGTGTCCAAATAGAGGAATCAAAGGTGAAATCCTTGAAGAAAATGATTCAGGCACAAAAACTGATTGTTGATGAAGAAATTAAGCCGGCAAAGCTTTTGGACCTGAAGCCTGATGAGGATCTGCAAATAGTCAGAAAAGAATTCAAAAAGCTATTAAAAGCCCTCCATCCAGACCGCGGTGGAGATGAAAGACTTTTCAAGGTGTTTAATGAACATTATAAAAACATCTTTTAACCATTGGAAATCGAGTATACATACATCTTATTTCCCGCTTTATGGAAGGTTTTTTCCTTTTTCATGCCCGCTTTCTCTGCAACACGGATAGATGCGAGATTATGAACGTTAATAATGGAAACCAGCTTTCTGTTGTTTAAGCTGGTAAACCCATACTCTTTACAGGCTAGTGCCGCTTCCGTGGCATAGCCTTTTCCCCATTCACGCATGGCAGACAAGTAGCCGATCTCCATTTCAGTAACTCCGCCTGTATCCTGCGGGGTAATCCCGCACTGCCCCAAAGACCTGCCTGAAGCTTTCTCTTCCGCAATCCAAAGGCCCACCCCATATGTCCGATAATTACGCAGCGTCCAGCTGATCCAATCTTCAGCCTGCTCTTTTGTTTTTGTGGAGCGATAAAATCTCATGGCCACCGGGTCTGAAAAGATTTCCTTCAAAAAAGGCAGATCAGTTCTTTTCATTTTTCTTAAAATCAATCTGTCTGTTTTTAAGACAGTATTGGTCACTCTTATCCCCCTTCCATTATTTCGCACATTCATAAACCGGAAAAGATTGTCCATCTCCATACCCATCTCTAACTTCATGAACTGCGATTTTATTAAATCCGCTGCTTTTGAGCACTTTCTCGAATTCACCCGGTTCATAGAGACGTATAGGAAAGTCCATCATCTCTGTTTTTTCCGTGATCCCCTTTCGAATGGCTTCATACTTCAGCTTGATCTGAAGGATTTTCGTTTCTTCCTCATATGCTATTTTTCTGTATTCTATAATGGACTGTCCGCCAAACTCTTTCCTGTTCGTTTCCACCCATTCGGAAACCTCTTCTATCTCATGGTCTTTTTCCACAATAGTGAGTAACATTTTTCCTTTTTCATTGAGGGCATTCTTAAGATTCTTTAGACTTTTATGTACCAGGGAATCAGGCAAAAGCGAAAAAGAACCATAAGGAATCATAATTAAATCATATTGTTTTTCACTTTTAAATTCTTCTATTTTCTCTAGAAATATAGCGGGCTTTAAGTTTAATGCAGCAGCTTTTTCTCTGCACACCTTCAGCATGTCTTCTGAGATATCAAAGCCATCGACCTCAATTCCATTCTGCATGAAAGGAATGAGCATTCGGCCATTGCCGCACATCGGCTCCAATACTTTCATTTCACGGTCTTTTATATATGACAGGTAGAAACTCAATTCTGCACCTTCAGCCATTGATTTATCACTCTCATACATTTTTGCGCAAAGTTCACCGTAATAGGCAATCATCCATATCCCCCTGCTTTCGCTTTCTATGTCACACTTATTCAACATCACTATGAGAATATCCTTTTTAGCATAAATCTGAAATTTCGTATTGCGAATTAAATTCAAAATCTTTAAAATAAAACAGAAACCATTTTTGAAAGCCAGGGAGACACACATGAACCGCAAAATTTTTCTGTATGTAAAAGCCTTTTCTGATCTGGGCACGTTCATGGACTTGATTGCCATTAATGTGCTCATGTATGTGGCCACCGGAAGCTCTGCCTGGCTTGCTGCCACAATGGCCTTCAGGACACTTGGGGGCGTTTTATCCAGCCTTTTCTCAGGGATTCTCGCCGACCGATATGACCGGCGGAAAATAATGATTTGGACGGATGTTTTCCGGGCCGTTATCATTCTATGCTTAATTCCGTTTCCCAACCCCATCATGATTCTCATTGTCTGCTTCTTTATTGGTTTGACGTCTAGCTTTTTTGCGGTAAGCTACAGCGCAGAAATTCCACAGATTTTTGGGCAGGATAAAGTGCTGGAGACAAATGCTTTAATTTCCAGGCTAACGTCTGTCAGCCTGGTGTTTGGCTTTATCGGGGCTGGAGTCATCACTGATTTCCTTGGCTATGAGGTCACTTTAATCCTTGATGCCGCCACCTACTTTATTTCGGCATTGGTTTTGGTAAAAATGAAGTGGCAAACATCTGAACCGGCCTTGAAAGAAGGAATCAGCAGCGGCTTTAAGGAAAAGCTGGCCGGGATTGGCCGGGATTTGAAGGAAGTTTATTCATTTATCTTACTTAAACCAATGCTGCTGCTTGTCAATATTGTCTTTCTTATCGGGGCATTTGCAGGAGCTTCGCATAATTTAGGGATTCCGCTGCTGGCAGAAGAGATCGACAGCAGCAAACAAAGCTTCTATTACGGATTAATATGGGGGGTATGGGGGATCGGTTCCGTACTGGCAACTATCATTCTGCCAAGATTGAAAAGCCTTCAGGGGAACCGCCTTTATTTTGCCTGCTTCACAGCAGCCATGCTAATGTCCGCAGGATTTATCATCTTCCTGTCCAATACGGTCTTAGCTGTCATTCTGCCGTTTGCCTTTTTAACCGGTATTTTTGATGCGTGCTTCACGACTCTGCATGCCACCATCCTGCAAAAGACAGACAACCACATCAGAGGCAGGATTTTTGGAGTCGGCATGCTTTTAAAATCATTGGGTTTTGCCCTAGGGTTTGTTGCCGCGCCGCTTTTACTGGAAGTTTTATCGTTGGCTAAAATGGTCTGGGTTTTTCATGGGACCTTAATTTCCGCAAGTATTTTCGTCCTCATTTTTGCTGCAGGTATGCAGAAAAAGGGGAAGAGATTGAGTCAAAGTGCTTGAAAATAGCCCAGTTCATGAACTGGGCTCATTTTTATTGACGAGGTGCAAACAGGATGACAGATGCCCCTATTAGGCAAATCCCTGCACCAAGCCAATCATAAAAATCAGGTGTTTTTTTATCTATACCCCATCCCCATAAAATGGACAGAATGATAAACACACCTCCATATGCAGCATACACTCTCCCAAAAGACGGGAAGGCCTGAAATGCTGCAATAACACCGTATAATGCCAGATTCAATCCGCCCGCGATTCCCCATGAAAGAGGCTTTCCTTCGCGTATCCATTGCCAGATTAAATACCCTCCGCCAATTTCGGCTAAACCGGCCAGTATAAATAAAATAATAGCCTGAAACATCTTTTCACTCCCGGAAACATTTGTTTCTAGTTTACATGTTCTCACTCAAAAAGGTAAACCTTATCCCCTGATGCGATCTCACCTGTTTTCAGGACGGAGCAATACACACCGAAGTGATTATTCCTTTTACTGATCACCTTTTTATGGAGGCTTGGATCCCTTTCCCCGCTTTCAGGATCTACTGTAATAATCATGCATCGTTCACAATGCCGCTTAACTTTCAGCTCCACATTTCCTATCTTCATCGTCTTCCCAAACCACTGTTCCTCCATAAAGGGTTCATTTTTCACCAGGGAAATCATAAGATTCGGACGAAACCGCTGGAAGTCCAGCTTCTCTTTTCCCCATAGCTCTTTCATTTTCTTTAGGGAAGTATCTGTTACCACTAAAATATTTTCTTCTTCAATTGCCCCTTCTGGAACATGTATAGGACTGTATTGCACCGGAGTAATTTTTGTGGAAGAATGTTCTTCTATTTCTTTAATCAATTGTTCATCATCCCAGGGGACCTGTTTTCTGTCCGGAGCTGTAATTCTAACAGGCGGATATTTGTCCTTATTTTCCACACCCATAAACTCTGCTTTATACCGCACCATTTCTGGAAATTGAGTAATCGTCAAGTATTTACCTGGCCTGGACTCATCCAGATAGGCATGACTGCGATCCCCATACAGTCCATAATTCATTACATTCGTTTTATTCACGCTTTCCCCATGAAAGCTTTTTACCGGATAGCGGACAATCTCCCTTATATGTCCAATCAGCATTTTCACTCCCCCATTCAATAATAAAAGCGCAAGCGCCTTGCTCACGAAGGAACGCAGACTAAGATCGCCACGTCCTGTGGCAACGTCTGCATGACCCGCATCCTGCGGGCCTCAAGCACAAGACGAGCCTCCCGGAAAGGCGTTCTTTGCCTTTTTGGGAGGCTTGTCCGAAATGTGGAGGCGACTGCTTAGGGACGACAAGCATAAGACGAGCCGTGCAAGAAGGTGTTCTTTCCTTCTGGAAGGGATTGGCTTATGTCACGAGTCCCTAGGAGCCGAAACAAGACAAGCTTGTGACCTCGAGGGGGGTAGGCGCTGAAGCTAGACGTAGATAAATTCATCCACAAAGGTATAAACCTATCGCGATTATATAATTCCTAAAAAGTAAAAAAATCCATGACAGCATTTTCGTCTATCATGGAAATCCTATTACTGCGGCCGTTTTGTTTGCCGCTTGGCTTTTTCATCCCTGTCTAAACTAATAATTTTTTCCCGGACATCTGGAGGTATGGAGGCAGAAGTCCGTTTCGACTTAGGTTTCATTCCTGTACCTCCCCCATTATTTAACGACTTTGTAGCGTTTATGGCTGATCACCGTTTTAATGGGCTCATCCTTTTTCGGATTGACCCCAAGCTCTACAATGACTGAGTTATCCCGGACCACGACTACTCTGCCTTTTTTCCCTTTTTCAGATCCGCTTATGATGCTAATCGTATCGCCAACATCCGCTTTCTTTCCACTGCTTACCTTATCTGTTTCTTCAGCCATCTCGATTCTCCTTTAAAAATAAATATATTTTTAACTATGTCGCTAGTATTGCCGTTTTGGCGTTCTGCAAAACCCGTTTTATTTTCGTGATATCTTATTAATATGAAGATCCTTCAATAAATTTAAGCCTGCACGGATGATCATCATGATACTTCCAGCAAGGAAAAACGAGATGGAAACCGTCTGGCTGACATCTGTCAAAAATAGTATACTTCCGATTAAATAAAGAACACCGAGGAGCATGTCATTTACAAATGAAACAGCCTGATATCGCTTTTCAATGACCATTTTGTAGCTGCCGATCTCAATATGCACATCTTCCTGCTGTTCCCTAACAATATTTTTTATCTTCATGAATAACACCCCCTGCTTTGCCTTTTCCACATGAGGTGCCAAACATTCATGATTTTTCGAAAAGATGTTAAGAAAAATAATCCAGGACCAATGAAGCCAGCAAGCCGATCGCTGCAATAAATCCGGTCACCGGACCGCTGTCCTCAAAGGCTTCAGGCATCATCGTGGATGCAACCATGGCAATAATCGCACCTCCGGCAAATCCGGCAATCCCTGACAGCACCTCTTCTGAAGCTCCATCCAAAAATATGTACCCAGCCATTGATGCCATTCCCGAAATGACAAATACCGAACTCCAAAGGAGAATGATTTTCTTTTTTGAGTAACCGCTTTTTTTCATACCTGAAGTACTTGAAAGCCCCTCAGGAAAGTTGCTGATAAAAATGGCGGTGACTAAAAGAAAGCTGACCGAATCTGCTTCAAGCAGGCTTGTTCCGATCATGATCGATTCTGGTATGGCATCCATAATGGTTCCCGCGAAAAGCACAATTCCGCTGCTGGCTGCTGCTTTATGGCCGGACCTTTTCCTGTGCTGTGCCCCTTTTTTGGAAATCATTATATCGAAGAGGGTAAAGGTAACAGCCCCCGCCATAAATCCAATGCCGGTCGGCAATAACCCGCCGTTATGGACAGACTCCCCAAGAAGCTCAAATGAGGCTGCACCAATCAGGACACCTGTACCGAATGCCATAATGTACCCGATTAATTTCTTCCGGATGGGCAGAAACATGGCTGCCAATGCCCCTAGCAGGACCGCTGACCCTGAAACTGCGCCCCAAAATGCAGCATTCCACACCAGGACCACTCCCTTCTCGTTGGATTGTTTAATTATTTCCTTTTTATCCGCCCTAAAAACCACTATTCAGAATAAGATTAAAAAAGCAGAACCTCGAGGGTTCTGCTTTTGCGCTATCTAATGTTTTTTAATGCACCACTCCAGGATATCACCTGGTCAATCATTGCGTTCACATTATCGAGATGAAGATCTTGAGGTTTAAATACTGTACCATTTTCAAAATCAGTAAATAAAGACAATGTTGGATGCACGCGCACATCAGCAATCATTAATTCACCCATGATTCCTCGCAGATGTTCAGCAGCTCTCGCACCGCCGGTTGACCCATAGCTTACAATTCCTGCAGCTTTATTGTTCCACGGTTCACGGGCCAGATCAAGTGCATTTTTTAAGGCCCCTGTAATACTGTGGTTATATTCCTGAACAATGAAAATGAATCCATCCAGGCTACTAAGCTTCTCATTCCATGCAGCAATTCCTGGCGAATCCGCTTCACCTAAGAATGGCAACTTGAAATCAGCGATATCTATAATCTCATATTCGGCATCACCGCGTTTATCGGCAATCTCTTTTACCCATGAACCGACCTGAGGGCTAACTCTCCCCTGACGTGTGCTTCCTAAGATTATTCCAATATTTAATTTCTCGCTCATTGTTTGTTCCTCCTTAGATATTCTCCCAAATAATTGATTAAAAAAACCCATCCCTCACACCACCTGATGATAATTTATACTCCTAAAATAATTCGATTCCCTGAAGGGTCTTCCGTAATTACCTGATTATTTTCAACTGCTGCCGCCGCGCCCAGTTTTTTCAAATTTTCCACTGCCTGATTTATAGCTGCTTCATTTTCAAAAATGAGCTTGAAGGATTGGAGTCCGGCACTATTCTCTGAAGGCTGCGGAGCTCCCACTCCATTCCAAGTATTCAAACCAATATGATGATGGTATTTTCCGCTTGAAATGAATAATGCCTGTGTGCCATATCGGCAGACCGCTTCAAATCCCAGTCCCTCTGTATAGAATTTTTCAGTATTAGCCAGTTCAGCCACATGTAAATGAATATGCCCCATGACTGTGCCGGCGGGCAAGCCCTTCCAGGACTGCTGCTGACCAATGGACAGCAGGTCAGGAAAATCCAGCGGATCGACGGTCATCATAACTTCCCCATTTTTCCAAGTCCAATCGGAAGGACTGCGGTCAATGTAAATTTCTATTCCATTGCCATCTGGATCAGATAAGTAAAGTGCTTCACTGACAAGATGGTCGGATGATCCAAATTGCAGCCCGATCTCGACGAAATGACGCACTATTTTAGCCAAATCGGAGCGTTTTGGAAGCAGCAGAGCGAAATGATATAAACCAGTTGTTCTTCCCATCTTGGGTTCAGCGTTTTCAGGCTGTTCGATGGTAAGCAATGGTGTTTTGCCATCAGCAGTCAGTTCGGCCGTTCTATCTGTTTTTGATAACACTTTAAATCCGGTTACGTCTTGATAGAACGCCAGGGACCGTTCCAGATCCTGAACTTTTATATGGACCTGCGCAACAAAGGTTATCGGTTTTTGGTGAAAGTTCATGTTAATTTCTCCTCCCATTAATTTGCTTTAGATTGTATTAGCTTGCTATCAAGAGACAGTGGTGATTCCTTCGCTAAAACAAAATAGATTGATGCTGCAAGCAGGATTAAATCTAATTCATAGCCGGCCATTTGACCATTTCCAAGCAGACCTAGAGGCAGCTTAGCGGTAAAGATTGCTCCGAGCATGATAACAGCAAATAATACAGAAACTAGTTTTGTGCCGATTCCCAATATAAGCGCTATGCCTCCTGCCAGCTCGATAACGGCAACAATATAAGCCATAAAGCCAGGAATGCCGATACTATCGAAGAAACCAGCGGTATTGCTGATGCCTCCCTGAAATTTTGATAAACCATGAATAAAGAAAATAAATCCTAAAATAGCACGCAGAATGAAATGGCCTAATTCGTTTTTGTTCATGTTTTTTCCTCCTTGGTTAGTTACTTACTTTATGTAAGTTAGTATATTATTTATATTTAGTGTCGTCAAGTAATTATTTTATTATTAGTTATTTAATTATTTTTGGTTTATGATTATAATAATAAACAAGGAGTGATACGGATGGAGAAATCACTAATTTGCCCAAGATTTGAAAAAGCCATTGGCATACTGAGCCAGCGCTGGACCGGATTAATCATCTATCAATTACTTAACGGCCCACAGCGTTTCTGCAGCATCGAATCTTCTATCGGGATTAGCGGCAAAGTTCTTTCAGACCGGCTAAAGGACCTGGAAAATGAGGGAGTCGTAAAACGCAATGTCTTCCCTGAAACTCCTGTAAGAATTGAATATTCCCTAACAGAAAAAGGCCTTGCCATGGAGCCGTTAATGAAAGAAATAGAAAAATGGTCACAGACCTGGTTAGAAGCATAAAAAAGAGTCTTCCCGCTTGGGGAAGACTCTTTTTTTGCGTTATCATTTTGGTGACGGGTTTTGATTGGGTCGGTGCCTGGGTTCGGAATCAGAATCCCGGTTTCTCGTCTTTTGTGTCCGAAGATAGACCAAGTTCTGACTCTAACCTCCCGGATTTTCGCCTTCTGTGTCCGAAGATAGACCAAGTTCTGACTCAAATCCCCGGATTCCCGCCTTCTGTGTCCGAAGATGGACCAGGTTCTGACTCTAACTCCCGGATTTTCGCCTTCTGTGTCCGAAGATAGACCAAGTTCTGACTCAAATCCCCGGATTCCCGCCTTCTGTGTCCGAAGATAGACCAAGTTCTGACTCAAATCCCGGATTCTCGCCTTCTGTGTCCGAAGATGGACCAAGTTCTGACTCTAACTCCCGGATTCCCGCCTTCTGTGTCCGAAGATGGACCAGGTTCTGACTCTAACTCCCGGATTTTCGCCTTTTGTGTCCGAAGATGGACCAGGTTCTGACTCTAACTTCCGGATTCCTGCCTTCTGTGTCCGAAGATGGACCAAGTTCTGACTCAAATCCCCGGATTCTCGCCTTCTGTGTCCGAAGATGGACCAGGTTCTGACTCTAACTTCCGGATTTTCGCCTTCTGTGTCCGAAGATGGACCAAGTTCTGACTCAAATCCGCGGATTCCCGCCTTCTGTGTCCGAAGATGGACTCAAACCTCACTCTGCCTGTCCGAAACGAAACCAGGTTCCAACTCTGATTTCCATATCCAAACAGCTTCACACTTCAAACTATTTACCACTTATCTCTTTAATATACTGCTTTACAACTTCATACACAAAATCCTGATTTGCTGCCGCGGTGTTGGGATCGTACTTGCCCCCGTTTGTCTTGTTATTGGAAAGGACGCGAATTCCCAGGAATGGAACACCATATGCTCCGGCAATCTGCGCTGCTGCAGCACCTTCCATTTCTTCCACCGATGTTTCATAGTTTTCATGGAACCAGTTAATGCGGTCCACTTCATTATTCCATAAGTCTGCTGAACCTATCGTTCCTTCAACTACCTTGCCCTTGGTGTACTTATCTTTTACGGCATTGGCAGCGGCCAGCAGATTTTCATCACCTTCAAAGTAGCGAATCTTTTCTGCATCAGGGTCTTCCCCCGCACTTCCTTCAGAAGCCATGAGGTCCATTGGAATCCAATTGGTTGGTTCGATTCCTTCTCCTTCTTCTAAATGCCCCGTTTTCAGTGATCCGATATTGACTGTTCTTTCGCCTAATACAATATCATACACATTCAAGCTCGGATCATGGCCGCCGGATGTTCCCTGATTGATGATTGCAGCTGGATCATATTTTTCAACGGCAATCGCGGTAGCTGCAGCTGTATTTTCCATACCCTTTCCTGTCTTGGCAACGATGACTGGATACTTGTCCAATTTTCCTTTATAGAAAACAAAATTCCCTGATTTTTCAATCTTAACCTTGTCTAATCGCTGGGCAAATTTTTCTGCCTCGATCGGCATAGGTCCTTGAATAAGAATTGGCTTTTGTGCCCCTTCTGCTTCTGTTTCAAATTTTGGTGCTGAAGTGCACCCTGCAAGCACGGATACAGACATGACTGCGATGGCAGCGATTGATGCTAATTTCTTTTTCATTTTACGTTCTCCCCTTCTCCTGGTGTCTGATGCACCGTAGTGCCGGTAATAGAAAATAAAAAAGGCCTAAAAAAGCAGAATGAATTCTACCTTCCAGACCATAGAGTTAAAGCAGCTGCCAAAAAAGAATACAGCTTTTTTTATACTTTAACCCGTAGTCCGGTTCTTTCATTGGGAACCAGGTAGAAACGCTCAGACCATATTACCGAGCATATACGAGTGATGTTTTTTATAAGTTTACTTTGCCAATATAACAAATAATCCTTATAAATTCAACTGAAAAACGAATATTTAGTTCATAATTACTAATTAATATTCGTAATTACAAAATTCACAAAAAAACCTCCAGCAGAAAACTGGAGGTTGCACACATTATGCCGCTTTCTTCACTTCAGAAGAATTTGACTGGCTGCTGCCCTTTATTACTGCAATCGCAAGACCGATCAGACCGCCTGCCAAGGACGGGACAATCCAGCCTAAGCCAACATCATATAAAGGAAGGATTGCACTAAATAGGTCATTGATTGGCGCGAATGTAATACCTGCTGCATTCAAGCCATCAAACAAACTTACCACAAATGTGAAAAGCATGCTTCCCTGATAAACTTCTTTCCTGCCTTTAAAAATCGGATGAAGGAATGTAAGAGCCATCAGTGCAATCGCCAATGGATAGATTCCCACCAATACAGGTACAGAAATGGTGATCAGCTGGCTTAAACCAAAGTTGGCAAAAACGGCGCTGAATATAGATAAAACCACTACGAACATTTTGTAAGAAACTTTTGGCATCAGTTTATTGAAGTATGAAGAGCACGCTGTGATCAGACCGATGCTGGTAGTCAGACAAGCGCCAAACACAATTACACTTAGAAGCAGTGTACCAAATGAGCCAAAGTAATGCGCAGACGTACCTGATAGAACAGCACCGCCGTTATCCAATGCTCCCAGACCGCTGACACTTGACGCTCCAATAAAGGAAAGGGATGTATAAATGACTGCTAATAAACCGGAAGCAATTACTCCTGCTTTGGCAATAGATACCATGATCTCCTTCTTGGTTGCAGCGCCTTTTTCCTTTACAGCATTTACGACAATAATCCCGAATACAAATGCTGCCAATGCGTCCATTGTCAGATAGCCTTCCTGGAACCCTTTAAAGAATGCACCGTTCACATAGGCTTCAGTCGGAGCCTGGAATGCACCCATTGGATTAAAGAATGCCGCACCGATCAAAACAGCAATAACAATTAGAAGAATAGGTGTTAAATATTTTCCTACGATATCAACAATTTTTGATGAATTCAAAGAGAAAAATGCTGTAATTCCAAAGAAAATAATTGAAAATATAATTAAGCCGACTGAACCGCTTCCTTCTGACAGATAAGGCTTAATGCCGATTTCGTATGAAACTGTAGCTGTTCTCGGAATCGCAAAAAGTGGTCCAATTGATAAGTACAGGGCTACTGTAAAAGCCAGTCCGAATAATGGATTGACACGGCTTGCCAGCGATTGCAAGTCACTTTTCCCCGAGAAGCCCAAAGCCAGGATGCCAAGCAATGGCAAACCCACACCCGTTATAATGAAGCCTGCGTTTGCTGACCATACATTCGTTCCTGCCGATTGGCCCAGCATTGCAGGGAAAATTAAGTTTCCTGCCCCAAAAAATAAGGCAAAGAGCATAAAACCAACTGTCACTGTAAATGAGAATGGTACTTTGTTCGTCATGGTTATTTCCTCCTATTAACAAGGCTATAAATTTAACAAATTTAAATTTTCTGATATTATAGCGCGCTAATATTATTATTTTTGCACTCTAGTAATATATCGCATAACTCAAGATAACATATTCAAAATACTTATGCAATATATCGCATAAATCTTTTTGTCGAATCATGCGATATATTGAATTTTTTAAGATACTTCTATATACTAAATTTATAATCTATTGGAAATAACTATAAATCCGCAGGAAAATTGCTAGAAATGAAAAGGTGGTCACAGCTATGCCAATACCCTCTAATTATTCATCACCTACTCGTGTATCCGCTAAAGATCGCGCCTTCTCCCAAATCCAGGAGTGGATTATTGACGGGACACTTCAGCCGAAGGAAAAATTAAACGATGCTGATCTTGCCAAAGCGTTAGGAGTCAGCCGCACCCCTATCAGGGAAGCGCTTCAGCTGCTGAATGTTCAGGGATTTGTCGAAATGTTCCCGGGTGTCGGAACTCAAGTCACTTCAGTTAACCCGGAAGATATCAGCAAGATTCTGCCTCCTTTGGGCGTCCTTCAGGCGCTTGCTGCTGAACTAGCCGCTCCTGTTATCAGCCAGGAGACAATCAATATTCTCAGGGACATCAATCATAAATTCGCCAAAGCTCTAAATGCGGGAGATACCTTCTCAGCTTTGAAGCAGGATGAAAAGTTTCATAATATCATTATCGATCTTGCTCAGAATCCTTATATTTCGAATACAGCTTCCATGCTGCAGGCTCATGTCATGCGGTTATACTATAATAAGACTATTATTTTAAAAGAACGTTCTATTGAAGAACATGAAGATATATTAAAAGCTTTTGAACAAAAAGACAGAGAAAAGGCCGGAAATATCGCACGTGTTAATTGGCTTCGGGCAATTGACGAGTATTACACCGGAGAAAAATGATCAAACGGAAAAAGCAGCCACCATCGGCTGCTTTTTCTTTTTACCTAGCTTTTATAGATAATTTCATCAATAATCCCGTATTCCTTTGCTTCTTCGGCAGTCATGAAATAATCACGGTCCGTATCCCGCGCCACTTTTTCTGCAGGCTGGCCAGTTCTTTCTGCAATAATTCCATTGATGTGCTCCCTCAGTTTTAATATCCGTTTCGCCGAAATTTCGATTTCGGTCGCCTGCCCCCTCGCTCCGCCAAGCGGCTGATGAATCATGATTTCACTATTCGGCAAACTGTAGCGTTTTCCTTTTTTCCCTGCCAGCAGAAGCATTGCCCCAAATGACGCAGCCATTCCTGTGCAAATCGTTCTCACATCAGGCTTTATATATTGAATCGTATCAAAGATGGCAAACCCTGCGGTTGTCGAACCGCCCGGACTATTAATATAAAGAGAGATATCCTTTTCAGGAGATTCCGCTGCAAGAAATAGCAGCTGGGCAATCACACTATTGGCAACCACATCATTAATTTCTTCACCAATCATGATAATCCGATCTTTTAAAAGACGTGAGTAAATATCGTAGGAACGTTCTCCCTTGCTGGACTGCTCAATGACATATGGTATTGCTGTCATCTTTATCCCTCCTGTTCTATGCGGATCTATGCCGCCATACAGAGAGTATTAGAAGGAGATGAGACGGGCAGAACAGGCTTCTTCGAATAGCTTTCCAGGGATTGCAGGAAAGGGATGGACTTTATTAGGATGGACGGGTCTTCAGCCGCCACTGATTGCTGCATCAGATGAAAAAGCTTTTCTTCTTCCTCATTTGCAAAAATATCCTGAGTCTTATCCTCAACTGCTTGTTGAAGCTGCTTCCGTGCACGGGTCAGCGCGGACTTCACTGCAAATTCAGTAGTCTGCATGATATCAGCAATTTCTTTAGTTTTGTATCGAAACCCTTCCTTCAGCGTAAAAATAACTGCCTGTTTTAATGTTAGACGATTGATGAGATGGCTGATTGCTTCTCCTCCACTGGAGATGGAATTCTTCTTTTCACCTTCAGGCGACTCTGCCAGCTGCTCCCGCTTTCTGTTTCGAAGAGTGTCAATCCAGCAATTATAGACAATCTTCTTTAAAAGAGCCTGATTAATTTTCTCAGGCAAATAGTTTTTATAAGCGCGGACGATTGCTTCATGAGCTAGATCGTCCCCATCCCAGCGGTTCTGTGCAAGAAACCGGCTATATCTCTGCAGTGAAGGATAGATATCTGCAATACAGCTTTCCTTCTGTTTTAAGGAACTCCTTGATTCAGCCTGAACTTTCCCATGCTTCATAAACCTGTTCACTCCTTTAATACATCTCTGCTTCTATAACGCAATAAGAGAACAAAAAGATACGGGGGATTAAAATTTTTATCAGTTTATTCTAAGGATAGCTGATTTTATACTGCACCTATACTATTTTTAAGATTAGTTCTGTGTGCTTTCAAAAAAAGCCCCAATCCCATCGGAATTGAGGCTGCATTTTATATAATCCGTGACGTAACAATGCCTTCTATTTGATTAATCTGTTCAAGCAGTCCAGGGATCACATCGCCATTCACCTTATTATCAATGTCGATCATGGTGTACGCATATTCACCGCGGCTGCGGTTCACCATGTCTGCGATATTCAGCTGGTAGCTTGAAATGGCAAGTGTGATTTGTCCGACCATATTGGGAATGTTTTTATGAAAAGCAGTGACACGCCGCTTGCCAGTGTAAGGAAGAGCAGCATTTGGGAAGTTCACCGAGTTTTTGACATTGCCTGTTTCAAGGAAGTGCTTCACCTGTCTTGCTGCCATGACAGCACAGTTTTCCTCAGATTCCTTCGTTGACGCGCCAAGATGCGGAATCGCCACTGCGTTTTTCATTTTCAGGATATTTTCATTTGGGAAGTCTGTAATATACTTGCCCACTTTTCCATTTTCAAGGGCAGCTGCCATATCTGCTTCATTCACAAGCTCCCCGCGTGAGAAATTCAGGATGTGAACACCCTTTTTCATCATGCCAAAAGAATCTTCATTGAACATTTCCCTTGTATCATCGGTTAATGGAACATGTACAGTAATATAGTCAGATTCTGCAAACACCTGCTCGATGCTCATAGCACGCTGTACATTGCGGGACAGGTTCCAGGCCGTGTCAACAGAAATAAATGGATCAAAGCCAACGACATCCATATCAAGTTCCAGTGCATCATTGGCCACAAGTGCCCCGATTGCCCCCAATCCGATGACGCCCAGCGTTTTGCCTTTAATTTCTTTTCCGACAAATTGCTTCTTCCCTGCTTCTACAAGCTTAGGGATCTGATCTCCTTCGTCTTTCAGCGTTTTGGTCCAGGAGATGCCGGCAAAAAGATTGCGGGATGAAGCCATTAAGGAAGTAAGCACCATTTCTTTTACGGCATTCGCATTGGCGCCAGGTGTATTAAACACGACAATTCCCTGCTCAGTGCATTTCTCCACCGGGATATTATTCACTCCTGCTCCTGCACGGGCGATTGCTTTTAATCGATCGCCCAATTCCATAGAATGCATATTAAAGCTGCGAAGAACAATTGCATCCGGATTGCCGCTTTCATTATCAATTGTAAAATGATCCTTGTTAAACACTTCAAGACCGCTTGGCGCAATGGCATTCAGTGTTTTTATCGTCTTCACTTTGTCTAAAGTCATGGTACTCACTGGATTCTCCCCTTTTCAACTAACTTTGTCAGATTTTAAAACAGAAAGAGGCAAGGGTAGAATCCCTTACCTCTGCCCAGGCGAACGGCTTCGACACTATGTGCTCCCCCGCGGTGATCCGCGTCTCGCCAGTTACACATAGCCTTTTCGGTTTTTTAAATCTTATCAAAGTCTTCAGAAAACTTCAACCCTTTAAAGCGCTTACAAAAATAAAAAATTTATTTATTTTTCTATGAATAATAAAGTATATTTTTCGTTATTTGTACATTATGCTGCAGAACAGGCTTATATCCCTTATTCATTCCGTAATTTTCCGCCACCCTCGGTTCCTATTAAGTTTATAAAAGAAAAAACATGTTAAACCTAATACATATCCTAATACCTGTGGGTGAATCATTTGCGTGCTTTATTCATTCTCTTATCACTTTTAGCCGGTACAATCAGCCTCATTGTTTCTCTTGATTATATCCAGGGTCATCCATTATTTGAATCCTGGCAAAGCATAAAAAGTGTTCTGTCTTCCGCACAGGGAGAAGATTATTTTCTTATGGTAATTTTTATCCTTGGTTTATTCGTTATGTACTTGTTACAGGAAAAGAAGAAAAAATAACCGCTATTCACACTTTTCCCAGTTTCCATTTACGCTGGATTGACGCCAATACTAGCAATACAGCAGGAATGGCGAATTGGAAAGCAATATGCAGGAAATAAGGCACTACTTTTAATCCTTCATCCAGATGGCTTTGATAGCTTGGTGCAATCATAATGGAAGAAAGACAAATAATCCCGCCCATAAAATAGGAGGTAAAAACATTTGGCTTCATTTTGAAAAGGTTATTCATTCCGATTACCGCACAATAGAAGAACATGCCCACTTTAATAAACCCCAGAAATACAATCAATAGGATGATAAAAGGATCCAGACGCTGAATAAATCCCCCAATTTCAATATAGCCAACAGCAGCCAATGCCGGGAAGGCCGAACGCTCAAGGAGGTCTGCACCAAGAATACAAATTAAGATTATAGTATTAATAGTTAAATAAATGCCTACATAAGCAATTGCCATACTTCCTGTTTTCAAAATCTTTGTCTTCCGTTTCATTAAAGGAAGGATCATCGTAAATAGAACCAATTCTCCATAGGGAACCGTCATATTAACCGGAAAAATCTCCCCGATGACCGGCTTCCATCCATTAGCCAAAACAGGCCGTAAATTTTCGAGGTGAATCAAGTCACTGATCACATAGAATATCAGGATTAGCAATAAAGTGACTGTCATGACGGCGAAACAGATAATCCCTGCTCTTGCAAATACCTCAAAACCTAAATGAACTGCGTATATCAATGCAAACATCATACAGATACCCAGCGTAATAATGGAGGTTTTGGCATAAGGAGAACTGATCAGCAATTCCTCAACATCACGCAAAACCCTGGACGCGATATAAATGAAATAGATAATGTACATATAGCTTATAAGGCTTCCCAGGTATTTTCCTAAAATTTTTTTCACGTATTCTGTCAGCGGCAAATCCGGATGCTGTCTGTAAAGACGATAGTAAACAGCGAAGATTGCCAGCCCGGCAATGGGTGAAAGAATCGTAACGATCCATGCATCCTGGCGGGCTCCGCTTCCAAGATCCAGAAACACGGCTGTCCCAAACATAAAAAGGACCATCAAGCAGAACAATTGTATTCCATCAATCTTATCTTTCGGCATTTACTTCACATCCAGATTTATTGTAGTTTATATGGATCTGTCAGCAACCCTGCGTTCGAAATTTTTGCATTCACATTTACTTCAATATCCGCATTTTTAAATAGCGTATTCCATTCTTTCTTATGTTTTTTCCAGTAATTCGGATTATTTATTGATAGTTTTCTGCCGAAACCGAATACATCGGTTTCCATTTCCTGCGCCATTTTGATTGTTTCCCTTATTTGGCTTTCAGCCTCTTCTTCTAATTTTTTCTCAATCTTTCTTATTTCTTCATCACTGTCAATTTTTATATAGCATTCCAGTTCAGCAATATATCCCTTAATATCTGCGTCAACTGCCAGGGTCAATTTTGGCTTTAACTCTGTCTTAATGGTCGACCTTATTCCTTTTGTCGTGACGGTCATATTTTTTTTACTGTTACATGGCAGCGGAAAGGATGTATATTCAGCGGCTGAGTTGATTAAATGGGCTGTTCTTGCGATTTTGCCGTCAAACCAGCCGGCTAATTGATCTTTTTTAAACAAGGCTAAGCCAGTTACCTCCACGACCGGAGGCTTGATGTCCTGCAGGTTATCCGTCTGATTCTGAGATTTAAGCGTTTTGTTCAAATGAATGCCTGACAGCATAAGGTTCTGCCCTTCACCTGATAAAAGGGAGATGGCCCGATAAATGGGAACGATTTCTGAGATGGCGTACATTTTTTCATTATTCTCGCTGGTACTGATGATGCTTTTCGTTGGATTGGATTCCAGCGGCTCAATGACCCCCAGAACTTCTTCCGCAGTCGTGTCCCTTGCAATAAAAACCGGAAACGAAGAGCGTGATTCACCTCTTTCAAACACATCAAATATAAGCCCCAGCCCCTCTCTTGCAAGAGCCTCTCCAATCACAATCAAAGAAAGATGAGTAACACTGTTCTCTCTTGGAATGATTAAAGACGCCATCCGGTACGCTTCAATAAACGTTTCTGCTTCGACTGTGTAATTAATAACCGGAAGGCTGTTTACAGCCCCATTTTGCGAAAAATAACCCGGGTTGATTAATTGATACGTGACCCGATAGCCTGATTCCCTTTCCTGGGGGAGGTCTATGCCAATGGCGATTATTAAACCGACTTCATTTAAATCTCTATAATTGGAACAGCCCGTTAGTAAACCCATTATCAACAGGACCGAAATGACTTTTTTCATACGTTCATCCCTGCTCTTTTAATTGACTTCCGGATCAAGGAGCCTCACTTGGAAGAGGTGCCTATCCGGACTAAACTGTCTTTCAAACCGCTGACTCTGACCGGTGAGAGTGGAGTGAGATATGGGACTCCTACTGATTTAAGGCTGCAAAGGTGCAAAATAATGCATAAAGAAAACAGGATAATTCCATAGAATCCAATAAAAGCAGCGGCAAAAATAAGAATGAAACGCAATCCGCGTGCGGCGTTCACAATATTAGGGTTAGGCAGTGTAAAGCTTGAGATAGCTGTCGTCGCCACGATGATCACAATTGCCGCTGAAACAAAGCCTGCTTCGACTGCAGCCTGCCCGAGAATAAGTGCCCCTACAATGGAAACAGCCGGACCAATGGCCCTTGGCATTCGGATCCCGGCTTCCCGCAGGACTTCGAAGGCTAGCTCCATTACTAGTAATTCCACAATGGCTGGAAAAGGAACCTGTTCTCTTTGTGCCATGAGCGTCACCATTAAAGTAGTAGGGATTAAGCCATGGTGGTGCGTGATCAGGGCCAAATAAATGGCCGATGCATACATGTTAACGTAAAACGAGCCAACCCGAATGAGTCTTAAAAAAGAACTCACCAGGTAATTGGCATAATAGTCTTCAGGAGAGTGAAAAAATTGGATAAAAACAGCCGGCAGAATCAATGCAAATGGTGTTCCCTATATAATGATCGCAATTTTGCCTTCTAAAAGGTTAGCAGAGACCACGTCTGGCCTCTCTGAATTCTGGAAGAGGGGAAAGATCGTTTTCCTGTTGTCCTTTAAGGCTTCTTCCACATAATTTGTGTCCAATATACTGTCCATATCGATTTTACTGATTCTTTCCTTCACTTCCTTGACGATTTCCTCTTTCGCTATGCCCGCCATATATAAAATGCCTATATCGGTTTTGGTCACTTTCCCTGCTTTTGTCTGTTCAATCCTTAGATTGTTATTTTGTATTCTGGCACGGATCAGCGAAATATTCGTCCCTAAATTCTCTGTAAATCCATCCTTTGGCCCTTTCACCACCGTTTGTGTGGTAGGTTCTGTAATAGACCTTGATTGAATCTTTCTTGTTCCCGCAAGGATCGCCTCTGAATGCCCCTCTATCAAAATAACCGTGTCCCCGCTCAGCAGACCGTCGACTAATACGGGCCATTCATCAATGATATTCACCTTAGGTACCGAAATGATCTGAGTTATTTCATCGGACCAATTTCGAATAGATTTTTGTTCATTACTAAAGGAAAGAATAGGATGCAGAACATTGTCATGCAGGCTTTGGTCGTCAACAATCCCCTGGATATGTATGAGGGCTGCTTTTCCTTGGTTTGAAAGTATTATATTTCGGACTGATAGATCGGAGCTGTTGCCAAACTGCTCTGTTAAGTATTGAATATTAGAGTGAATACTCTTACTTATCTTTTTATGGTGACTGTAATGTTTCCGGAACACAGTAAATCTCCTTTGGAAAACGAATCTTGTTTGTTAGTGTGCCCGGTACCATTTGGATTATGAATATCTTGCCTTTTAAAAAAGGCTCTTTTCGTATAGATTTTTTTTTCGCCTATCAATGTTGTCCGTTGATTTCCGCTCCAAGATGCTCAGCAAAAAGCGGGGCGAGCGGTGAGCCTCCTCGAAGATGCGCGTCTGCGGGGTCTCACCTCTCCCGCTGCTCCCGCAAGACTTAGATTAAGCTTCCTTGAGTATTCACCGCACGAAGAAAATGCGAATTCATTTTCGACGATCTCGCACCTTCCACTCCAATCAACTCAGTAAATACTATTCAAAAAGCCTTTTGATAACAGCCTAAATAAAAAAACCTAACCAATCAGGTTAGGAATTCATGATTCTATATTAACTGGGATTCTTTCACCACTGAGTCTGGTGAACATTCGTATTCTCCCGAGTATTCCACTAGTCCAATCTCGCAATTTTTGCCGATTTTGACATTTTTGCCTCTGACGACAAGAGCTGAGGTGCCTTCAAGTTCGATGTCATCACCTTCAATTAATTCTGCCTCGAGCTTGAGGGGGAAGAGTGATTTGATCAATTTAAACAGGCTTTCTCTATGCTGTGCCACTTTTATCTTTCTTCCGCCAATCTCTTTCGCTTTGCTTTCTCCAAATAGTTTAATATCAATCGTTTCTGCGTTTAGTAAACCATCTATCTTAAAAGCCCCTTCCGCGCGGAAAACCTCCGCTTCACAGTCTCCTGCAATCTTTGCTTTCCCGTTCACTACCATTTCATCGCTTTTTACAGAACCTCCAATGGAGGAATTCCCGGCAACCTCAAGCTTTTGGCTGTGGACAGCTTCTGAAATGGATGCGGAGCCGTTGATATTTAAAGATTCAGCTTTAACTGCTCCATGGATCTTGGCTGCACCGCTGATCTTTCCTTTTTCGGTTTTTACGTTTCCATGGATCGTCCCCGTACCGTTGCAATTGAATCTCTCGCATTCTATATCACTATTTACCGTGCCCTTTCCATTGATTTCGACTTTATTAAAAGTTCCTCCATTAACCGATCCAACTCCATTAATGATTAAGTTCCCCAGTGTTTTCATTTCCACAGCATTTCCTCCTATGCCAATTTGGATTTTAATTCCTCAGCACATTGCTCTACCGATATAGCGGCTGCCAATTTTGTCCCTTTTTCGAGAAGGACCTGTTCCCCGTTCATTGAAGCCAGGCAGCTGGACATGCCGAGTTTTCGAATGAAGCAGATCACAGCTTTTGGCTGCTGCAGAATCTCTTGATGATCATTTAATAGCTGAAGGAGCATTTTCCCTTCTTCGATATGGATATCCCCCGATTCCAGCAGGCTGGAAAGTATATAAAGCTTTAAAATCTCATAATAATTGAATTCGTGAATCTCTCCCTGTGTGTCCAGAAAGATATTCATAACCGGATCAGAAGCTATTCCTTTAGCAATCAGACTTTCCTTTGGCAGCTTCAGGTTCGAAGCATTCAATGAAAACAAATCAGCCAGCTCATCCAAAGAAAGGCTATCCTTCATCTTCTGTATCTTTTCAACCCGCTCGAGGATTTTCTCTTTTGGAAAAAAAGTCTCCTGCCCTGTAAAAGTTGATTTCCTGACAAACCAGTCCTCAGGTATCAGGTTCTTCCTTTTCCACCGGTAAAGCTGTCCATATGAAATCCCAGTTAAATCCAGAACCTCTTTTTTTGAAATTAATTCATCGCTCAATTCCAGGACTCCTTTCTGATGATATGATTGTAACATAACACTGTTACGTATGAAATGTGTTTTTATTCTTTTTTTCCTGATTTTTTTCGACAAATCTTCCGGAATTCACCACGAAATCAATACTGTTCGCGCTTCTCACTGTAAAACAATGTTTTATTGACACAAAAAAACCTGGCTCATATTGAACCAGGTTTCCCTTCATTCGTATATTTTTAGTAAGTTATACTTCTTTCCAATATACCGGTAATTTTGCCTGCGATACATCTCTTTTGGAGTATCTTCTCCATCCGCCACAAGAATGATCGTTTTATCCTTATACTGATCCATCACGGATTTCTGCAGGGAGCTGCCGATGCCCTTTTTTTGAAAATCCTCATGGACCATCAGTCCATCAATTTCAGCTGTTCGTTCCTTGATAATGACATCAACAGATCCGGCTGCCTTTCCTTTATAAAATGCAATAAGCTGCTGAATACTTTCATCTTTGTAATTTCTTAAGTGCTGAGCTTTCTTTTTCTCTGCGAAGTTTTCCCCATATACCGAATCCTGCTCATACTGAAATTCCAAATAATCGTTCCATGTTTTATCCGTTACATTTTCAACTTTAATTTCTTCCCTTTCCTGGACTTCCGGAAAATCAGCCGGAAGAATCGCAAATAACTCCAGGAACCCAACCGTATTATCTTTATCCTGCTGAAAGAAAGCCACAAGCTCTCCAGAAAGCTCCTCATCATCCGGAAAATAAAATCTTACATGCTTTTGGCCATTTTTCTGATGAAAATCTCTTAAATATTGATGTGCCTCCTCAAACTCCTGAACGGAAGGCATTCTTTTAAAGGCAATAAAATTGCTGTCATACTGAAGGAGCATGTCAGGATTATGGTTATGAATAATTAGGTCATTTTCCAGAACAGTGTGTCCCGGTTTATAAATATCATGAAATGTGATCTTTTCCATCGGTTTCTCCTAAGAACATTTTATAGGTATTTATACTCTCTGTCTGTTATGAGCACATCATGGCAGCGCATTAAATTCTCCTTTAGTTCCGGAGGGGTATTTTTGCTATCATACGCACACAGGGAAATCAGGTCATGGTCAGAAATGGCATTGCTTAGATTCTTTTCATATTGTTCCACTAACGGAATGTAGTCCTTCACGTTACCCCACTCAACCAGACCCCATGTATATATCTTAGAACTGCTGTCTAAATAAGGCTGAATATGTTTAAGAAAAAAATGTAAATGGTATCAGGATTAAAATTACCGTTAGTGTAATAAAAATCATAATTATTCATAAAATGAACTCTGTTTAATTCCTCTTTTCCTAACAAATTAGTTAATTCTTTATCAATAAGAAAATAATTTCGGTCATTCTCCACAAATAAAACATGTCCGCCGCATCTTACACCAGCCGTTATGTATGAGACCGCATTTTGAAGATAGCAATCCATTTGATCATAGTGATAAAGAATATGACCTCCGTTTGACTTTTGCAGATTATCAAGTAAATCTGTTAACAATTCATTCATTGATAAGTCTCCTTATAACGAAAAAATGTTTGATGTACTTTAACGCTACTCACTCCCAGCTGCTCTTTCTTTATTATATCTAAAAATTGAAAAAAATGGGTGTGTTTTCTCCAGGTTTGCGGTCCACGGCCCAAATAAAAACTCGAGGTAAGTTCCTCGAGTCTGCTGCAATTATAAAATATTATTCATTCTTCCACTTCCGCCCCGGCTATTTCATCAAAGTTAATTTTCTCCAGATCCCCGCTCTCCAGTTGCAGATGAATTTTTCTGCTGATGCCATCCAGTCGGTTTACCCTTCCTTTGTATTCGAGGAAAAATCCTTCCCGCCAGACTTTTACTTTCAAAAGATAAGCAAATTCCATTGCATAGTGAATTTTGTTTTCATATTCCTCCAATTCATATTCATCAATGAGCGGCTTGTTTTGCGCCATTTGATCTCTTTCCAGCTTTCTTAGCATCGCCCGGTGTTCCGGCATGAAGTGAGCAGGCTGCCATTTTATTTTCCCTCTGTCTTTTAGCGGCATAATAAATCCCTCCATATTCTATTATAGAACATTTGTTCTGTTTTAAAACCTAAAAAACAGAAAAAGCTTAAGTTGGTTCATTTGGATAATAAAAGTACGAATGGTAAAATACACTTTAACTCTCAAAAAAAAGATTGGTGAAACAATGAAGCAGCTTCAAATCCAACACCGATGGCTTGGACGCTTGCTGGCGTCCGACCCCGGCCTGATCCGTTTTCAAAAAGCCGGACGGGCCACATTAAGTTTAATGGCTTCGGTATTTACAACTCTATTTCTTATGCAATTGGGTGGGGCAGATGCCGCTCTCGCCCTTACTCCGGCAATTGTTTCCGGAATGGCCGGCATGCTTGGCATCATGATTGTGATGGATGACTCTAAAAAAGGGAAAATGCTCACAACCGGCATCCTTGGATTTTCAGCAATGGCAGGGGTATCAATCGGTTCACTGCTGGCAGAAAGCACAATCTTTACCGATATTTCAATGGTTGCATTAATATTTTTAAGCTTTTATTTGACCCGCTTTGGTGTCCGCTATTTCTCATTATGCATGATCGCATTCATGACACTTTATTTCTCATCTATTCTGCAATTATCAGCCAGCCAGCTTCCTTCCTTTTACTTCGGGATCTGGATTGGGGTCGCGTATGCTTTCCTGTTCAATTTCATTCTTTTTCAGGACACCGCGAAAAACCTGAAAAGAAGCATCCGCTCCTTTCATTTCCAAAGTAATTTTACCTTCAATCTCTTAATTGAGGGAATGCAGGGAGAGCGTATGACTGCTCATCAGCGGGAAGAATTGCGGAGAAACGTGCTTAAACTCCGGGATTATGCTGTAATCGTTTCAGAGTATATCAATGAGGATGATGTGCAGAAATTATGGCAAGGGCTGACTCCATCCCAGCTGAGGTTATATATATTTGATACAGGCATGCTGATTGAAACCCTGACTGACTCCATCCGGAACTTAAAAAAAGCGAATGCCCTTGACATAGAAGAGCTGAGAAACCTCCTGGTCTGGGTCACCCGCTCTCTCCGTGACGCTGAAGTTCTTGCCCATCAATATGAAGAACAAAATCTTCGTGAAGCAGAGCTTGCTGTACAGGCACTTCGCCTGCTTATTATGGATTTGTTCAACAGGGAAGACAAACCGGCAGGATGGCTTTACTTGATCAGGCGGATCGAGTCCCTTGCAAACCATGTCATTGAGGGCGGCATAACTATACAGCAGGCGCTTCATAAAGTAAAAGACAATGAAATAGAAGTATCTGAAGAGACGCCTGATGAAGATGAATCACCTAAGGAAGATAAGAGCCTCAAACTTTCCACCAAAAAAGCGTTTCAGGCATTGACTGCTGCCATCATATCCATCATTGCTGGACAGATTCTTTCGCCTGACCAGCCTTATTGGGTTCTTTTAACAGCCTTTATCGTTCTGCTCGGAACCGAATCAATCGGGCGCATTTATACAAAAGGTTTTCAGCGGTCAGTTGGAACGATTATCGGGGCAGTGATTGGATTTACGCTTGCCAGAGTGGTCAGCGGCCATTCTGTGCTGGAAATTACGCTCATTTTTGCAGCAGTTTTCTTCTCTTTTTATTTATTTGAAGTCTCTTATACATTAATGAGCATGTTTATTACGATGCTGGTCGCTTTTATGTATGACCTTTTACTTGGCGGAATATCATTCTCCCTTATCAGTTCCAGGGTTATCGATACGATTGCCGGTGCCGGCATTGCATTCGGCGTATCTCTATTTATTTTTCCTAAAAAAACGAAGGATAAAGTGGCCGATACGATAAATGATTATCTTCAAGAACTGAAACCGTATGTCACGGCATATGTGCGAAGCTTCCGGGAAGATGTGAATGTTAAGGAGCTTTCAGGCAAAGGCTTCTTATTGGATCAAAAGCTTAAAACCATAAACGTCGAAGCGCAATCGCTGATAAAAAAACCCGGATCTCCGCGCCATGCTGACGTTAACAGATGGATCACCCTTTTTTCAGCCATCAATTACTATGCAAGACATCTGGTGGCTTCCTCCTACCGGAAAGGATTCGACTATCCTGATGAGCTGGTCGATGTTTTCACAAGAATTGAGGAGAAACTTGAATTAAATATTGAAACATTAATGGACCTGATTAAAGAAAGCGGAGACGGCACACTTGTCTATAGTCTGGACCGAGAAAGAGAACAAATTGAACGAATGGCACCACCAAGGCAGCAATCCCAGCGTGATTTGATTCATCATCTTTATTTCGTCTGGAGAATCAACAAAGCGATTGTGGAATTGGCAGAAGAGCTTGGTGCAGGGAAGGAGCAATAATGCTCCTTCTTTTTTATTTATTTCAGACCACAAAAAAAGAGCCATGCCCGAAGGCATAACTCTGAGTTTTATCATTTCTTTATTTTGAGAAGCCGCAGGCTATTCAAGGTGACCAGCAAGGTTGCTCCCATGTCCGCGAATATGGCAATCCATAGGGTCAGCCAGCCCGGAACAACCAGCAATAAAGCCAGTGCCTTGATTCCAAGTGAGAACGTGATATTCTGCTTGATGATCCTTAACGCTTTTTGGCTGAGTTTAATCGTATAAGGCAATTTGCTCAAGTCATCTGACATTAGGGCAATATCTGCTGTTTCTAGTGCTGTATCTGTTCCGGCACCGCCCATGGCAACCCCGATAGACGCAGCAGCAAGAGCAGGCGCATCATTGACGCCATCCCCGACCATTGCCACACTTTGATGGCCGGCACGAAGTTCTTTAATAACAGCCAGTTTATCCTGCGGCAGCAAATCCGCTTTAATCTCGGAAACGCCGGCTTGCTTTCCGATCTCCAAAGCCGTTCTGTGATTGTCGCCTGTCAGCATAACCGTTTTAATTCCCATATCATTTAGTTTGCTGATGACCGTTTTCGAATGCTCCCGTATTTCATCTGCAACAGCTATTAATAGCAGAATTTCGCTTGCTGTCCCTAGAATCATAACTGTTTTACCCTGGGTCTGCAGATCTGCTATTTGCTTTTGAATAGTGCTTTCCATGCCGCTATGAAGCTCCTCAAACAGATTGGGGCTGCCGGCATAGTAGAGGACACCATTTACTGCGGCTTTTACTCCCTTTCCGGTAATAGAGGTGAATTCCTCTGTGTCCAGCCCGGTAAAATCAGTGCCCATTTCTTCTGCTTTTTTCATGATTGCTGAAGCAAGGGGATGCTGTGACCCTTTCTCTATGGCAGCCGTGACTTTGAGGAGCTGTCTTTCATCACCTTTAATAGTGATGATGTCTGTAACTGCAGGAACACCTTTTGTTAATGTGCCTGTTTTATCAAATGCAATCGATTTAAGCGCCCCTGTTTCCTCCAGGTGGATGCCGCCCTTAATCAGGACACCGTTTCTTGCTGCATTACCGACGGCCGTAACGACGGCTACCGGTGTAGACACGACAAGCGCACACGGACAGCCGACAACGAGTGCTGCTAGCCCCTGGTAAATCCATTCGTTCCAATCCCCGCCAAACAGCGGAGGAACAACCGCTATTAAAAGTGCTAAAACAATGATGGCAGGCGTATAATACCTGGCAAATTTATCGACAAACTGCTGGGAAGGCGCTTTTTCCGCCTGTGCTTCTTCAACTAAATGAATGATTTTAGCGATGGTGGTATCTTCAGCATGCTTTGTGACTTTTACTTCAAGCAATCCCTCTTCATTTAGTGTACCTGCAAAAACCTCATCACCTGCAGTCTTAACGGCAGGCACGCTCTCTCCTGTAATCGCTGCCTGGTTCAGAGAAGAGGTTCCTTTCAAGACCACGCCATCCATGGCCAATTTTTCTCCCGGCTTCACAATCATGATGTCACCAATTTGAATATCATCCACATGAATCCGCATTTCTTCATTGTCCCGTTTGATCAATGCTTCTTTAGGGGCAATGTCCATCAATGATTCAATGGACTGACGCGCTTTTTCCATTGAGAAACGCTCAAGGGCTTCACTGATGGCGAAAAGGATGACAACCATCGCTCCTTCTCCCCACTCGCCAATGATCGCTGCACCTATAATAGCGATCGTCATCAGGGTGCTCATGTCAAAATTCAATCTTGCAAGATTTTTGAAGCCTTTCAGGAATAAAGTATAACCGCCTATGATTATAGCTGCTGCATACCCTGTGATCGGGTATAGATGATCCTCTCCATACTGTTCGCTTAAAAACCAGCTGATAATGAGAATAAGAGCTGATATATAGACTTTATAATTTGATTTCTGCTTCCAGAACGGCTCGCGCACAACCGCTTTTTCATTCTCGGCACGCAGCTTCAGATTTTCGAAGGCTCCGGCTTTTTCGACCGCCTTCATTGAAGCTGTCCCAGTAACGGTTATTTTGGAAGCTCCGAAATTCACATTCGCATCTAAAACGCCATCCAGGCGTTTCACGTTCTCTTCGAACGTCTTGGCACAGCCTGCTCAGGAAAAGCCCTGAACACGGTAGGTTACCGTCTCTTTCTCCGCAATTCCAGCTTGTTCAGACATTGGCTTTCACCTCATTTCTGTGTTCAAGTGCAATCATCATTAATTGCCTGATATGATCATCATCCAATGAATAAAAAGCCAATTTCCCTTCTTTCCGGAACTTAACAATTCCCTGCTTATGCAATGTCCGCAAATGGTGGGATGCCGTTGCAACTGTTGCGCCAATGATATTGGCAATATCACAGACACATAGCTCTTCATCCCGGGTTAGTGCATAAGAAATTTTTGCCCTGTTCTCATCAGCAAGAGCCTTAAATAATTGGGCAGCACCTGAAAGATCTTCCTTCACCAGTTCCCCCTGAATGCGGTTCACTTTGTCTTCATCAAAGCAGTAAATTTCGCATGTATCTTTAGAGCCCAATTTTTTCTCCCCTCATTATTCAAACATTCATTTGAATATATTATACCTCGTCTGTGAGCTTATTCAAACAATTATTTGAATATTGTATGAAAAAAGGAACCGGATTGCTCCGATTCCTTTTATTTCTTTACTTCTTCTTTCAGTTTTATTAATAATTCATCCGAATTCTCCGCTGCAATCAATTTTCCGTCCACTACAGCATAGGGAGACAGCCTGCATTCTTTGCATTTGCTCTGACATTCGTATTCTTTATAAATAATATTCTTCTGGCTCAGGAATTGATTAAATTCAGTTAAATTATCTTCTTTTAAAAATTCATCCAGATTCCGCTGGCAAAATTCAATTGAAGATGTTTTTTGCTTTGAGAATAGTTTGTTGATGAGTTTCACCTTATCAAACTTCCTTTTGGTTTTTCTTTTAAGCTCTTTTCCGTATAAATTGTTGTCCGCCCTTGCCGGCATCCACCATATGGGGAGGGAAGAAATCAAAATGAGGCTTATATTCTTCACCCAATCCATAGTTTAAGATCTGGAGGCATTCGCCATTTTCTGCCGGATAACCCATCAATTCGGCTATCCTCTTTTCGATCCTTTCGACCAGCTCATTTTCCCTGAAGCGGAAAGCCATGCTCCTGCTTGTTCTGCCGGAACCTGCCCGTTCAACTCCCGAACCCGTATCCACTACACGGGATGGCTGCAGGCGGCTCCTTGAAAGACTGATGAGCTCATCACATTCTCCTGAGCTGAGCACAGAATCCAAGTGGAGGACAAACGGCTTTTCATTCCTGGAAAGCACTTTGACGTCCCTGTCATCGGCATGCAAGATGTTCCCCTTCCTGCCTATTTCTGGGACTTCATAATTATATCGAATCTGCTGCCCTTCTGTCGTCCCAATTGCTTCATTTCCAACAATTTTAAATAAAGTCTCATAAGCAAACCGGCTATCAAATCCCTTCTTGATCAAAGCATTTGCAAGGGAAATCGGACTCACTTCATTTTTTAGCGCACCCGTAATCCATTCCTTCAGTTCGTCTGATATCTGCATAACCTTAGCCATCATCGTCCCCCTGTATGACTCACTGAAAATACCCGTCGGCCTAAAAATGGAAATATATGTATTTTATTATAAAAGGAACTGAATCGATTTAGATGCATGAAATTTGGTATTCGCACTAGCATGGCGATCTTTTTCTTTTCGCTGTACTCTTTTTCGGCCTCATGACCGCCTGATGACGAACAATTCCCCCCAACTGTACTAATCTCCGGCTTCAAGCTTCACAAAAAAACAGGAAGAGCATCCCACTCTATCCTGCACAATCTCAATTTTTTTTACTTATTACGTCTATATTTCTTCTTATTTTTAAATCATCATCTACTCATCCAATCATGATTTTTTCTTCAGCATATTTAAAATTAGCTTTTTCTCTTCTTCTGGCAAGTGCGAAAGCAAGAGTTAAAGGACCCACTCTGCCAGCAAACATCATCAAAGCAATTAATTGTTTTCCTAATGGACTCAGTTCAGGAGTTAAGCCAAGAGACATCCCAACTGTGCCGAAGGCGGAAATAACTTCAAATAAAAGCATATTCAACGGTGCATTCTCTGTCAAAGAAAGAAGAAATAGAACCAGTGCTATTAATCCCATAGAGTACACTGTAATCGTAAATGCCCGAAAAATTAATTCCTTAGGGATTCTTCTGCCCATCAGATTAACTTCTTCATCTTCTTTAATGAGCGCTCTGACAGCAAGCAGGATCAAGGCAAAAGTTGTTACTTTAATGCCTCCTGCGGTTCCGCCTGATCCTCCGCCAATAAACATTAGAAGCATGGTAATAAGCTGCGAGCCCATTGTCAGCTCACCCGTATTAAGCGAATTAAAACCAGCTGTTCTTGGAACGACTCCGTGAAAATAAGATCCTAACAGTTTTTCCTTCATTCCCAAGTCACCAATTGTCGCGGGATTATTGAATTCTAAAAAGAATATGAAAACTGTGCCTAAAATATTAAGAATCAGTGTCATCAGCAAAACCAATTTCGTATGGAGAGAAAGTTTCCGTAAACTTTTATTGATTTTTAAATCAAGCAGCACGATATAGCCAATCCCCCCAATGATGAACAGCGAGCTTAACGTCATAATGACAGTAAAGTCCCCTGCATAACCGGTGACGCTGCTAAAGTCGCCCATTATATCAAACCCTGCATTATTAAAAGCTGAGACCGAATGAAAAGCCCCATAGTATAAAGATTGTGGAAACCCAAAATCTTCAGCCCAGCGAACACCCAAAATGATTGCACCAATTGCTTCTACAATCAGAGTAAAAGCCACCACAAATTTTACAAGACGTACCATCCCTTCAATTGTAAGCTGATTTAATGATTCCTGTATCATCAGCCTCCCCTTTAAGCCAATAGTTTTCCCAAGCATAATGGCAATGAGAACTCCAAAGGTCATAAAACCAAGTCCGCCTATTTGTATAAGCGCCATAAGAACTACCTGGCCAAAAACCGTAAAAGTTGTTTGTGTATCTACGACGACTAAACCTGTCACACATACAGCAGAAGTTGCTTCAAATAATGCATCAATAAACGATAGATGATGCCTGTCACTAGTGGAAAAAGGCAGCATAAGCAGCAGGGTGCCAATCGCTATTAGTATTAAAAAGCCAACAGACAAAGCCTGAGCAGGATTCATCCTGATCCAGGTGCCGGGCCGCTTAATTCTTCTACTCCTTCTGGTTTCTTTGTACATGGTCCATAATCTCCTCATTTAGATGGTAAACATAATTGAAAAGCTTAAACTCCATGCCTCTCAAATCTGCCAATCCCTTTATTGTGTCCCATTATAATCAGGACATCTCCCTTTAAAATGACCTCTTCAGCGGGCGGGGTAACGATTATTTCCTTCCCGCGCTGAATCCCCACGATATTACAGCCATACTTAGCCCTTATATTCAATTCTGATAGAGATTTGTTGGCAATCTTATTTGTAGCCACAATCTCCACCATACTATAATCTTCAGACAGCTCAATATAATCAATCATCTTTTCTGAAACAATATGGTGGGCAATCCGCTTTGCCATATCCCGCTCCGGATGAATCACACGATCAACGCCAATTTTTTCGAGCACTCTGGCATGATACTCATTATGTGCCTTCGCCCAGACCTTTGGAATTCCCAATTCTTTTAACAGCAATGATGTCAATATGCTGGACTCAATGTTTTCACCAAATGAAACAAATGCATGATCAATATTCTTAATTCCCGTCTGTTTAATCGCAGCTTCATCAATACCATTGATTTGAACGGCATATGTCACAAACTGTGCGTAATGATTCACTTTCTCCTGATCCACATCAATCGCAAGCACTTCCACACCCAATTCATGAAATTCCTTTACAAGACTGCCGCCAAAGCGGCCTAAACCAAATACAGCATACTGTTTTTTCATTGAAGAAATTCCCTTCTTTTTGAAAAATGAACACAAAAAAACCACTCTTAATAAAGAATGGCCAATGGTTTCCATTAACCCTTCTCTCGATTTGGCTTACGGAGTTAGCTGTCGGATTAGGGATTGAGAGTATCCCTTCTTAGCTTTAATATGCTAAGATTCACCCCAAGATAAACAAGGTTTATCAAAATTGGTTCCCCCGCTCAAATGATTCAGCAAAAAGGTTTGCTATGAAATTAATAAATATAAATTACTCCCATGTTTATCTCTTGTCAATCTTTTTTTCATAAAGCTTTGTTTAAAGATATATTAATTTTTGAACAAAAGAAAAAGACCTCCTTATAAGGTCCTTTTGGTCATTCCTTATTGAACTGGCACACCCGTTTGTTCAATAAGGTAATGACAAAATGTTTAATCCTTTATATGTAATATTAATTAAATTGTAACTGAGAAACAAAGTAACACAAAGCCAATAAGAAGCAACCAAGAACGAATAGATTGAAAGAACATCCATCGTTTTCTTATTTCCTTCCAAGCAGCGGGTGGGTTATCTCCATCCCACTGTTTGATTGCCTTGTTAATAGGAACATTATATCTAATAGTTATTATTGCTGCTAAGATGAACATTCCAGCAGAAGAAAAACGGCTTGCAAGCTCGATTGTTCCAAGTTCTTTTGTAAATACTGCAAAGGATAAGGTTAGAATGACACTTACAGGCATTAATATAGGCATAATACGTCCATATGTTTTCAGGGAAGCTTGTTCAAAAAATATATGTTGCTTTTGAGGTAAATGACGGATAACTGGATGCACTAAAGCGTATGAAGTAAACTCAGCACAAGCAGTAAAGCCCGCTATCAACAAAGTAATAAAACCTAAGAAATCCAATTTAACATCTCCTAATAATTGAGTTAATAATTTTATTATCATTATACAAGTATTGAACAGTTTTAATTATATTAGGAATAAGTTTTTTAACTATTCTCTCTCAATAAAAGAAGCGAAAACGACTGCCCCGTTTGTTTAAAAAAGAAAAATCAATATTATTTTCATCATGGCCTTTCACAAAAAAAAGAAACGGCTTTCAGCACCGCCTCCCTAACTGATTATATTCCCTCTTTCAAAATGATTCATTTCTGTTAATTCAATCATATACTCATAGTTGTCGATCCTTTTTTGAAGAGTTTCCTTTTCACTCTCTGATGCAGCCTGACCGTGCATTTTGATCTCCAGTTCTTGTTTTGCAGCTTCCAGCTTCTTCTTTATTTCTAAATAGTTCATTTTCAGCACCCTTTCGCCTTTTATAAAATTTGAAAGGAGGAATGAAAACGCTTTCCCCTTTATTTAATTATAACCGATTAACCCCCTTATTCATTTCAGAATATATTGATAATTTGTGAAATATTAAAGTACCTACCTAGAACGGCAAGCAGGTCAGATATCATGGAGAAATAATAGAATTAACATTCGGAATCGAGTATGAATTCGCAATTATACTCGATTTTTTTTTTGAGAAACAGCAAGAAACAGGTAACTTATATTAATATATAGAGAGAAGCAGAAGAGGTATCCTAGAAAGGGGGAGAAATATGAATATACAAGAAATAATACATCAGCTAATGGACAATAACATTTTCCATTCAAAGCCAACTTATCATGAACAATTAAATGGTGGTACGGTAAGTGAATTGTACCTTCTGCATTTTGAGGATATAAGGTATGTCATTAAGAAAAATGAACCACAAATTATTAAATCGGAGGCAAATTTCCTTAATGATTACAAGAAGACTGATTTATTGCCAAAACTTTTATTCGTTGAACCATTTTACAAGTACATCATTTATTCCTTCATTGAAGGCACTGCCAAATATGTTAGAAAAAACAAAAAAGAAACCCTCCAAACACTGGTGCAAGGGCTTTTAAATCATTACAAACCCGTTGAAAACAGTGAAGGCTGGGGCTGGGCGGATCAGCCATCAGAGTCTTGGCAGAGTTTTATCCTTGATAGCATCGATGAAGCAAATAAAATCCTCCATTCACGATTAGATAATAGTCATTATAATCTCGTACTGGAGCTTGCTGAAAAAAACAGCAAAGACAAAGAGCCATTTTTACTGCACGGGGATTGCGGAGTACATAATTTCATTTTTCGTAATGGAGAATTAAGTGGTGTAATTGACCCCACCCCTGTTATTGGCGAGCCGTTATATGATTTAATATATGCTTTTTGTTCATCCCCAGAGGAACTAACAAAAGAAACCCTTCTTAGTGCAGCAGCCTTTTTGAAATCTAAAACGGAAATAAATCCTTCTGTTTTATATGAAGAGGCACTAGTTGGTTTATATCTTAGAATGGCAACTTGCATAAAACATCACCCAAGTGATTTTCAGGAATACCTTGAAGCCTGGGATTACTGGAAGGAAATCGTAAAAGACATTAATCATTATTAAGCATTCATTGAGTACTTTATTGGAATATGTCACATACAAAAAATAAAGCTCAAGAGCCATATGCTCCGAGCTTTTTTGTGTGTATTTTACTGTGTTAATTTACCTGTGAATTAACATGTTATTTTAACTGAATTATTTACTAAAACGGAAATTGCATTATTCCCATATCGCAGATGCCCACTCAGGATGATCTATAAACGGATTGCGGTTATGCTGGTAATCAGAGTAGATGATTTCGTTTCTTCTTCGTTCTTTATCATCGACCGGGTCTTCCTTATGCCACTCGAGCAGGACAGACATTCTGCCATGATAAGGAGCAGAACCGTTATTGACTGCATTGTTCAGCTCCAGATTCACTTCTCCGCTGTCACCTTCATAGCGGACTGCCATATAAAACAGCATCCGGGCTACATCGCCTTTTACAGAATCCCTTGGTTCCCAGGAATCTGAGTCATAGTAATTTCCAAGTGCTTCAGAATGCTGGGACCCCCCATTATCAAAATCAAGATTTCCTCTCGAACTATTTACAGATACATCTGTTGGCCGCAAATGATGAAGGTCAGTTCCCGCCCCCATCGCTGTGCCAAAGTCTCCGTGCGATTTAGCCCACACATGTTCCCTGTTCCAGTCATTGACTCCAGATCCATTGTTGAATTTGCCCTGAGAACGGCCGGTATATAAGAGAATGACGTTATTAGGATTAGCCGGGTCTTCGTCTGTTTCACGAAGAGCTTCCCATACATTGGAATAGGAAATTTCAGTATGGTCATCAATGATGTTATGAAGAGCTGATTTTAAAGACTGACCTGTTTTTCCATATGCAGCATCATAATACCCGCCAGGTCCGGGTTCCGGGTCAGTTGCTCCGCCGCCACCATCCAGTTCAAAAGCAGTACCGTCCTTAAGCCCCGGATGAGAAAAATAGGCAGTCAGCGTTCCCGTAACTTTCATTTTCTTTCCCATCAGAGATGGATTCGATTTCAAACCAAAGCTTGAGCGAAAGGAGGATGGGATTTGAACATAAATCATTTTAGCCAAGCTAGTCTCTGATGGACTATCCGCCAAGGTTAAAGCATAGTCATTTGGAAACCCGCTGGTGATAACCGTATTTGCTGCAGTCGGCTGTCCAACCACATAGCCTTGAACAGTTTTGGATGAGTTATTTTGTGCATTGATTCCCTGTGAAACCGAATAAGGTGATGACCAGGTCCCATCTCCCGCAGCTGCCTTTGTTATTGAATCTTGGATGGGCTGCATTACAATGAGAATGGCAGCAAATAGAATAAACGATAAAAGCAGACCTTTTCTCTTACGATTCAGCATTCATTCGCCTCCATAATGTTTTGAAAGGACTTAGAATAAACAGAAAAGTCACAATCAACTCTTAGTATAAATGAACACCCTCGGCCATGGCATGATGTATTGGTCCCTAAATTTTGCTGTTTTACAATACTTAACAATCGTATAATGCTTACTTTTTTAGAATGCCCAAATACTCAATCCAAGGACCAACATCTGTCCTGTACCGATTTGCCAATACTCTTGTAATCTGTGAAATATGCGTAAGATCATGAACAGCCCAAGTGGAAATCAATTCCCTGACTCTTACTGGACCAAATGCAGGGTGAAGCCCTTTCTTTTCAAAATGAGTTTCCAGATCAGGCATCTCCCTCAGTGTGGCCAAATTTTTTATTCTAAGAGTCTTAAAGATCTCAAGCTTTTCTTCCAGCGGCAGATCCCCTGACAAACTTAAATGAGCAAAACGGTCAAATGGAGGAAATGGCTTGCTTTCCCCTTCCTGCAGAATAAATGACAGTCGCGGAATCCAATTTTTCTCTTCGCCATCAATCAAATGATCAACCACTTCGGCTGCATTCCACGTGCCTTCCCCTTCATTGCCATAAAGCCATTCTGAAGATAGACCGCTTAGTAATGCATCCAGCGTATCCGGTGTCCGTTCAAGAATTTCAATAGCTTCTCTTAAGTTAAAATTCATATAGTCGCTCCTTTCAACCTTCATGGCTTTCCTATAGTAATTTCTCAAAAGCAGTAATAGTGAGTGCTTCATTTATTTCCATTTTATCAAGCTCTTTAAAACCATTCTTCAAATAAAAATTAACAGCAGGCGTATTCTTAGAACCTGTTGTCACAACCATTTTTTCAATCATCGGCCTCCGTTCAATGTAATTCAGCAGCTCTTGTGCAATTCCCATTCTAAAATATTCAGGATGCACAATGAGTCTATGTATATCTAAAACACCTTTCTCCTGTTTAAACGAAACTACCCCGCATAATTTTTTGCCAGTAAAATACCCAAAAAAGGTCTCTCCTGTAATTTGCAGGGTATTAGCAGTATCTTTCAAAGGGGGCAAATCAGGATAACCAATGATTTCAGCCTCAATTTTATACGCGGGAAGCTGTACGCTTAGAACCTGCTCAGCCGCTTTTCGGTCTTTAATATTTATTTCCTTAATCATGATGGTCCCTCTTCTTATATTAGTTTAAAAAATAATTTCTCTATCAAAAATAATTTCCCTCTTTTTTTGGACGAATATAGGCATTCCAATATAAAATGTTAGCTAAAGGGGGACGAATGGGATGAATTTAAACTATGAAGTGATAACAAAAGACAATATCAGCCTTTGCCGGGATTTATGCAATGAGCTGATGGCTTTTCAAAAATCTAAGGCACATATAACACCTGAGCGTTTTGACAGCATGAATTTTGAAACAAGATTGGTTCCATCCGTAAATTCTGCTATACATAATTATATTGTAATTGTTAAGGACGATGAAGAAATCGTGGGCTATGTTTATTCTAATGTTTCACCTAAGGAAGCCTACTCCAATGATTTCGCCACTTTTTTTGATCTAACTTCAGTCAGGAAAGAAAATGTTGGCTGCTTATCACAATTCTTTATTAAAGATGGCTATCGGCAATACGGAATTGGTTCAGTTCTTTTTAACATGTCGATGGAATGGTTAAGTCAATTTAATGATGTGGAAGATTATTTTATTTATGTATCAAATGGAAATACAGAGGCCCTTGAATTTTATAAAAGCAAAGGATTTACTGTGAGTCACGATATTCTGGACGGCTTTATTACAGTTTTGCGAAAATAGGATTATTTTTTCCATAATTCATATACTCATACTCATTAAAAATATAGTGGACATTCCCATAAATCTTGTTATAATTCAAAAAGAAATTACTTTGAAAAGGGTGCATTATGGGAAATACATGCAGATATGTTGTGAGTGC
The DNA here is from genome assembly GCF_010628845.1 of Bacillus sp. 22-7. Taxonomy (NCBI): domain Bacteria; kingdom Bacillati; phylum Bacillota; class Bacilli; order Caryophanales; family Bacillaceae; genus Bacillus; species Bacillus sp. 22-7. The sequence goes on from NZ_NJQY01000006.1 coordinate 383,729, forward strand.
CACCGGGAAAAACGGGGAGACTTATTATACGCAATGCAAGGATAAAGAGGAGTTAAAAGAGTGGTTAGCTGAACATGAAGACAAGCTGAATAAGAAGGAACTGAAGGTGACGGACAAGAAAAGACACCCTCTTTTGAGCTGGCTTAACTTCTGATCTTTTTGTCCTTTTCTATAAAATTACTATTTATTTAATAGTAATCATGGATAAGAAAATCTTATGATTTACAACTTTTATGATTATTGTTAATATATTAAAAAAACATTATATTTTTCGCTTAATCATAATTGAGCGGGGGAACCAATTGTACTTTTTCTTAAAAGTACCTGGGGTGAATCCTTTTACAGGTAGGGTACTCTCAAGACCCGAACCCGACAGCTAACCTCGTAAGCGTGTTGAGAGGGAAACACTGCATCTATGCACAGTGGTTTTTACCTCTGTGTTTTTTTGTTGCCTTTTTTAAGTTAGGTTTATGTTTTTTGGGGGTAATATAGGGAAGGACATTATTTTCTGTGTCTATATTTTACATTTTTTTACTTTATTCATTGGAGGAACGCGTATGAAATTATCTACTAAAATTATTATTGCTTTGATTGCAGGGGGAATTACAGGTTTACTGATTAATTTGTTTGCGCCTGGAATATTTCCTGAGCTTGACAAGTTTGTGTTTACACCGCTTGGAAAAATCTTTTTAAACTTAATCAACATGCTGGTTGTCCCGATTGTATTCTTTTCCATTACTCTTGGTACAGCCGGGCTTGGTGATCCAAAGAAATTAGGAAGAATAGGTGTCAAAACGATATCCTACTTCTTAGTTACTACAAGTATAGCGATTATTATCGGACTAGCTTTGGCATATGTCTTCCAGCCGGGAAATGTCGGGGAATTTGACGTAACAAACGTGGAGTATGAATCTGAAGAAGCTCCGCCTGTCTCAGAGACACTATTAAATATTATTCCGACCAATCCGGTAAAAGCCTTTACGGAAGGAAACATGCTTCAGATTATTACTTTTTCCATTTTTGTCGGATTTGCCTTAACGATGCTCGGCAATAAAACAAAAGGCATTTTAAACCTGATTGAACAGGGCAATGACATAATGATGTATCTTGTTAATCTGGTTATGAAATTTGCGCCATATGGAACATTCGGACTTATTGTTTCTGCTGTTGGAAGCCAGGGTCTCGATGCCATTAAGGCAATGGGACTTTATATGATCGTGGTTGTTCTTGCCCTTCTTGTCCATGCCATTATCACCTATGGCGGTTCAATAGCACTCATTGCAAAAAGAAATCCATTAACCTTCTTTAAGGGATTTGCACCTGCCATGGGAGTAGCGTTCAGTACTTCAAGCAGTAATGCCACATTGCCGATTTCGATGAGTACTGCCCAAAAAAATCTGAAAGTTCCTGAATCAATCAGCAGCTTTGTGCAGCCGCTTGGTGCAACGATTAACATGGATGGAACAGCCATCATGCAGGGTGTTGCCACTATATTTATCGCACAGGTATTCAATGTGGATTTATCACTCACCCAGCTTATCACGGTTGTTCTTACCGCAGTGCTTGCCAGCGTTGGTACTGCAGGTGTGCCGGGTGTCGGCCTGATCATGCTGGCGATGGTTCTTAACTCCGTTAACCTTCCGGTTGAAGGTATCGCATTAATCATTGGTATTGACCGTCTGCTTGATATGACGAGAACAGCTGTCAATATTACAGGCGATGCTGCTTGTGCAGTGATTGTCGCGGAAACAGAAGCAAAAAAAGAGGCTGTTAAAGCCTGATCAAAAAATAACACCGGTTATCCGGTGTTATTTTTTTCGGAGCTCTTCCTCCCCTTCTTCATTCAATTTCATTGCTTTTCTATGATAGTTTAGTATAATTAGATTCATAACCATCACGTAACAGTTTGGAGGAAACCTCATGGGGCTGAGAAGTTAAGAATAGGAGAATTGGCTGAAAAAGCAAAGGTTACGAAGAGAACGATTGATTACTATACTTCCCTGGGTCTTTTAGAAGCAGAACGTTCACCTTCAAATTATCGCTATTATGACCACTCCTCCATCGAACGTATTGCTTTCATCGAGAAATGTAAAGCGGATGGTTTGTCATTGGAGGAAATCAAGAAAAAAGTCATCAGCCAATTTTCTGAAGAGGTAGATGTTCTTGAGCTAAGGCTAAAAATTCAGGATCTGGAGGAGGATGTAACGAAAGCACTTTCTCAGCTGAAAAAATCAGATCCGGAAAAATATGAATACGTTAAAAAAAATATTTCACATGAAAGCTTATCATTAATTCAGTCACTGCTTTTATTGCTGAACTAATATTGGTTTTTTGAATTTTGGAGCATTATGCATATTTGTTTGGGCACAATTTAAGTAGTGAACTTATTAAGTATTATTACCATTTTAGGAGGTGTATGTCTTACTTTTTAGTAAGACTGCTTGTTGACAACCATAAATTTATTATTGATTGCATTATTAATAGCATTAACCGCATTCTTCGTAGCAACCGAGTTTGCGATTGTAAAGGTCCGTGTTTCCCGAATTGATCAGCTGATTGCTGAAGGGAATAAAAGGGCTATAGCGGCAAAGAGAGTCGTCACGCACCTCGATGAATATTTATCGGCCTGCCAATTGGGGATTACTATCACCGCATTAGGTCTCGGTTGGCTTGGTGAGCCAACGGTTGAAAAGTTATTGCATCCGTTATTTGAGAGGTTTGAAATAGCAGAGTCCCTTACCCATATTTTATCATTTGGTATTGCCTTTGCTTTAGTCACCTTCCTGCATGTCGTTGTAGGAGAGCTTGCACCTAAAACCGTTGCCATTCAGAAAGCGGAAGCAGTTACAATGGCGTTCGCAGCACCGATTATCTGGTTCTACCGAGTGATGTTCCCATTCATTTGGTTCTTAAATGGATCTGCCCGGGTACTCGTTGGCCTATTTGGTTTAAAGCCGGCTTCTGAGCATGAAATGGCCCATTCTGAAGAAGAACTGCGAATTCTTTTATCCGAGAGTTATAAGAGCGGTGAGATCAATAAGAATGAATTAAAGTACGTGAACAATATCTTTGAATTTGATGAAAGAATTGCAAAAGAAATCATGGTGCCGCGAACAGAGATGATTACGATTGCTTCAGATCATACACTGGCAGAAATTATGCAAACCATCCAAACAGAAAATTACACGCGATACCCTGTTGAAGATGGGGATAAGGATAATATCCGCGGGTTTATTAATGTAAAAGAATTTCTGACAGCCAGTCTTACAGACAGGATTACCCCGGAGAATCTTGATCTTGACTCCTTTATTAACCCGGTCATCCATGTCATTGAAAGCATTCCAATTCATGACCTGCTTGTCAAAATGCAAAAGGAACGCATTCATATTGCCATTTTAATGGATGAATATGGCGGAACTTCCGGATTGGTGACCGTTGAAGACATTCTTGAAGAAATAGTCGGTGAGATCCGTGATGAATTTGATGAAGATGAAGTTCCTGAGATACGAAAGCTAAACGATAACCATTATATCCTTGATTCCAAGCTTCTTATTGAAGATGTCAATAATCTGCTTGGCACGGATTTTGAGCATGAAGACGTAGATACTATTGGCGGCTGGTTCCTTACACAGCATATGGAAGCAGAGATAGGAACAGAGATTGAAGCGGATGGATTTACTTTTAAAGTCCACGAAAAAGATGGACACCAGCTTCATTATCTGGAGGTTTTTAAAAGCAAGCCCCAGTTAGCTTAAGAAAAAACGGCGGCTCCGATTTCGGCAGCCGCCATTTTTGTGTCTATATAAAGTGAAACTACAATCAGCAGGGAGTGCTTTTCTCCCTGCTGATTGTTAGTTGAGGCCCACAGGAAGTGGGTCACAAAGACGTTGCCACAGGACGTGGCGTTCTTAGTCTTTATCCTTCTTTCGGGCCTTTACGGGCAGTTTGACCCCCACTTATCCTCCTTTGGTTCTTCTGAGTCTTGAAGCGGGGTCTTACTGACCGTTAGACAGCGATAAATACTTGATTGTTTTCCTATTACCCGTTAGACTGACTTATGTACTTGAAGAATTACCTTTTTATAAATTTACAGGATGTGTGGCTATGTCAGAAATTGTTATCAGCTTAATTGAATTTTTAAAACAGTTCTCTTACTTTGGAATATTGCTTGCCCTCTGCTTTGAATTTGTTCCGGCAGAAGTGGTTCTCCCTTTGGCCGGCTTTTGGGTCTTCCAGGGTGACTTTAATTATTATCTGGTTGTATTAGCAGGCACTGTGGGAGGAACGATCGGGCCGCTGACATTATATGCGCTGGGCCGATATGGCGGCCGTCCCATGGTTTTAAAATACGGAAAATACTTCTTAGTTTCACAAAAACAGATTGATGCTTCGGACAAGTTCTTTGAGAAGTACGGTTCTGGGGTCGCTTTCTTTGCCCGCTTTATGCCGGTTGTCCGTACAGCAATATCGATTCCATGCGGAATGGCCAAAATGAATGTGTGGAAGTTCTCAATCTATACATTCCTGGCAATGCTTCCGATTACCGCATTCTATGTTTATCTTGGGTTTAAACTTGGCCCTCATTATAAAGAAGCAGAGGAAATTTTCAATAGCTACGCCCTTCCTCTAGTCCTGATTATCCTTGCGGGACTCATTATTTTCTTTGCTTACAAATTCATCAGCAAGCGCAAGAGCAAAAGTATCTAAATCGAAAACGGCACTGAATGAGCAGTGCCGTTTTTTCTATACAAAAAACTTTGAAGCCCAGGCAATATAATAGGCCCCGGGTATAAATATGATCTGAGCAAGGACAGTCCCGATCAATCTGGAGGTAACCATCATAATGGAGATTCCTTTTAAACTCGTATACTTGGCTTTTCCGCGCACCACATTATCTGACATGACAGAAATTTTTGGGTCTACAAAAATCGATAGCAGGATTGTTGCTACACCGTTTATCAGGCCAGATGCCATAATCGCTGTTCTTGAGCTATCATGTGTAAGCAGCGAAGCATATAGTGCTGACAGCACTCCAATTGTATAGATGGCGGTTACAAACATATTGAATAAAAATAGCCGTTTGGGTATTTCACTGAATTTAAGTCCATTTAAATAGGAGATTCCCGGAAACTTAAAATGGCTGATTGCTGTCTTTGCCGATTTCAAGCTAAACCCGACTTTTAGCAGCGAAGGCACTGACCCTTCTGCATCGGCGAGACGGATAATGGCTCTTGAGAAAATCGCTATGAATGTCGGCAGCATCAAAATTCCAACGATGGTCCCTATTGTGGATGCCCCAATTAACACCCTGAACTGATTTTCAACGTAACCGAGAAAGTTTTGTTCTGGAGCAGTATCAATAATACTCCCAAGCAGCGGCTGCTGCCCCATGTTCGCCATTCGTGAAACAATGACAATGGTACTGAACAAAGAAAGCCCTGATGCGATCAGCTTGACCCTGGCACCCGATAATCGGACAGCATAGGCCAGTGTTTCAATACTATGTATAAGAATGATGAATAAGGAAGTAAACAGGATTTTCCCCGTAATTAGATCCAAAAAGAACACTTCTTTCATTTTTTCCTGATTATACCATTATGTTGGGAATGATTGAAGTGCGATGAAAAGATAAATACAGTTTCAAAAATACCTATATACCATATCCACATTCCCCTTTCTCCCGCTCTTACAATCTTATCACCAGCATCAACATGCCTAATAGAAAAGAACTAAACGGAATCCAATCAAAATTTTAGAGAAATAACATATAAAGAGAAATTAAAATAATGCCTGCCAAGATCGTTATGCTTTTATTTACTGAATGACTTTCCTTCGATTTTAGATGGACACAATGCCTATTTACCGTCATTATGTTTGTCGAGCATTTACTTAAGAAATTGATCTGATTTCCCTTTAGGAATACTGAGGCTTTCCCACTCACCACTTTTTATTAGTTTGCCGATATAAACAATCTGTCCAACATGGTAAGAATAATGTGCCATCTGCCTTTCTATTGCATCTATAACTAGATGGCTCTCGCCTCGAATAGTGATATTTTTAAGAAGATCCTGCTCTTTTAAACTTTCTAACGCGGAAAACAGCACCTTCCACCCTCTTTCCCAAATCAAAATTAGTTCATCTTTTGAAGCAGTAGCTGTTGAAAATTCCTCATCTCTGTTTCGATAAGGCTTTTCTCCATCTGAGATCAAAAAATCTGTCCACCGTGAAACCATATTGCCGTTCATATGCCTGATAATTACTGCTGTACTATTGGACTCTTCATTGAAAGTCCAATTCAACTCCTCCCCGGAAAGCCGCTGAATGGTTATATCCGCCAATTCCTTCACAGCCTGAAATCTTTTCTTTACGATCTTTAGATATGTTGAACCTAAGCTCATAGTATGACCTCCTTTTTATCTTCAGTAAGATCGTGACTCATTAGGTACATAATGGGAAAAATAAAAGATGCAGTCAGAGGAAGCCGTTTTCGGAGCAAAAGCAGACGCAGGATTAACCACCAATTCCCTTTATCACTCGCCTTTTCGCCATTGTTCCTCTCGACTAAGTGCCATACCAGCTTAGCAGCTTCTGGACTTCACCATCAATATAATCTCTTAAATCATAAAGCTTAGTAAAATCTATGTCAGTATGATCATTTGCAGCTGAACTATATATTCCCACTTTCTTTTGAATAGCAGATATAAACTCATCCGGCATTGACTTCAGTGCCCACTCCCCGGCTTCATACTTGGATGATATAACATCTTCCTTGAGATACCAATATATCCGAATCATATTTAAGACACTATAAACAGGATCCTCTTTAAGATTTTCAAGGCAATCACGATAATCCCCCAGGATAGAAGACAGGTAGTCCTCTCTCGGCACATTAGGAAAGGTTGCTTTTATAGATTCGCCAGCAGCACAAATCCCTCGATGATGAAGGATTGTAATATGAGCAGCCAAGTCAGGATCATAACCTGAAACGCTATGCGGATCCACTTCTTCTTCAAATCTCTCCCGCCAAAATTCACTATAGTGAAAATCAAACGGACATGGATGCTGCCAATTGCTGAGATCTTTTTCATTCAAAAAGCTGACTTCAATGGGGAATGGTGCATTGGAGCACTTTAAGAGTAACTTTGCCATCTTACTTTTAATAACAGATGACAAGGAATGATACGTTACAACTAAAATATCAACATCACTTCTATCAGGGTTAAATCCGCCCATCGCCAGTGAGCCATGCAAATAAAAACCTTTAAAATTATCCTTTAATAGGAACTTTGCTTCTTCTAATAACTGATTAACCATTTCCATTACATCAGGCTTACTCATGCCAAAAGCTCCCCGCTTCATTTCAAGTTATCATAATACAGAATCGTGCGGCCCTCATTTATTTTGTTCATAAACACGCAATAATTCTTCCACCGGAATACCATTGATCTTCATTCCAGCAATGCTGCTATCGGAAACTTCAACATTTTTCAAACGGCAGTTCGTTATTTTACTCCCTTCCAGGTTACATCCATGAAAGGAAACGGGATTCTCTCCACCCCGAAGATTTGTCTCAGTAAATTGCACTCCGCTTAATGTAACATGCATGAACCTGCTTTCGGATAGATTCAAGTCGGCAAACAGCGTTTTTTGGAGATTAATATTTTGAAACTTTGAATGACTTAAATTACAATTGCTGAAATGTGCTTTACTCAGGCTGCTGTTGCTGAACGAACTTTCCGCCATATTCACTTTGTAAAATTCAGTGTTTCCCATATCGGAGTTCTCAAATTGAGAATCTCTAAGATCCTGTTTCGAAGGACCGGTTCGTTTCTCATAACAATACTCTTCATCCGTTTTAAAAGATAATTGAAAGCCCATTTTCTCGTAGAAGTGATGATTATTGATTTGTCTGGCCGATGTTTCGAGTTCCCATGCCTTCACATAGGGATAATGATTTTCTATAAACGTAATGACAGCTGAACCAATTCCGCACCCCTGTAGATCAGGCCGCATAAAAATCCGATCAATCCGTCCATATGATTTTCCGGAAATCGTAACGATAATCCCGCCTGCTATTTCATTTTTATAAATTACTTTATAATAATCCAGTTCCTGAATCATATATTTCGTCATTTGCAGGGAATCATATCCGGGAGGCTGAATATTAAAATCTGGACCCAGGCTGCTGTATAAAAGAAAAAAGAACGCCTGCTTTCCGGCATAAAATTAAAAGATGATCCCAAATGATGCCCCAAGAGTTAATTCAATGATATGAACCCCCAGCTGTACTCCCCCTCCGTTTAACTCATACAGCCGAAAATATAAACTTAGCGTTACGTCTGTACTTAAGTTAATCAAAGCAATGACAGCCCAGCTGAAGTATATTTTTTTATTTGTTAAACGTTTTGGCATAAACCTGATTACATGAGATTAATGGCCAATGAAAGATAAGGAAACCAATACATACAATGAACCGCCTTTTATTTTTTCAATGCTTTTAATGTAAAGAACTTATCTCCCCCAACAGATAATCAAAGTTTTAATATATTTTTCCTTATTCATCAATTTGCTATGCAAAGATCATGTTCCCGATTTTGTCAACTCAGGTTATGGTCTCGTAAAAAGTATGGTTGACCTGTAAGCATTTGGGTATTTTAAAACTAAGATTGCCCTATATACATCACGTTCACACATGCATTTTCATACATGAAAGGAGAGCGTTATGCAAAAAGGAAGCTTTCAATTAGTTCTGCAGACAGGAAGTTTGGTTGTCGGCTTCATGGTGTGGGTCATTCTTTCCTCACTTATGCCCTATATCCAGTCCGATATTGCCCTCAAGCCGGGAGAGGTGGCGTTAGTCACGGCCATCCCTGTCATATTGGGGTCTTTATTAAGAGTCCCAATCGGCTACTGGACCAACCGGTATGGTGCAAGGCCTATTTTTACCATAAGCTTCATTGTCTTGATTCTGCCTGTGTTTGTGATCAGTTTAGCAGGTACGAAGATGACCCTCATCCTCGGAGGGCTTTTACTGGGAATAGGCGGAGCAGTTTTCTCTGTCGGTGTTACCTCCTTGCCCAAATACTATCCAAAAGAACGGCACGGTTTTGTAAACGGCATTTATGGCGCCGGCAACATCGGCACAGCATTAACCGCTTTTTTGGCGCCGGTACTGGCAAACAGCTTCGGCTGGCGAATTACGGTGCAGTTCTTTATCATCCTTTTAGCACTCATTGCGGTATTAAACTTCCTGCTTGGTGACCGTAAGGAAAAGAAAGTCCAGGTGTCTCTCGGGGAGCAGATTAAAAGTGTTTACCGCAATCCCAAGTTATGGCTGTTAAGTTTGTTTTATTTCATCACGTTCGGATCCTTCGTAGCTTTTACCATTTATTTGCCCAATTTCCTTGTAAATCACTTTGGACTGGATAAAGTGGATGCAGGACTTCGGACGGCCGGCTTTATTGCAATTGCTACCTTTTTGCGCCCTGTCGGCGGTTGGCTTGGGGATAAATTCAATTCCTTTGTCATTTTGATGCTTGTATTCTCCGGGCTGACATTCGGCGGCTTTCTCCTATCCTTCACGCCATCACTTCCGATCTACACAGTTGGATGTCTCGGTGTAGCAATTTGTGCAGGAATCGGAAATGGTACGATATTTAAACTTGTGCCCATGTATTTTTCCAAACAAGCCGGGATTGTCAATGGGATAGTTGCTGCTATGGGGGGACTTGGCGGATTTTTCCCGCCGATTATTTTAACCATCCTGTTCGATTGGACCGGGCATTATGCCATTGGTTTTATGGCATTATCCGAATTTGCCCTTGCAAGCTTAATTCTGGTCGTTTGGCTTTACTACCAGGATAAACTCAGCTTATCGAAACAGGTCCTTGAAAGTACTGAGTCCGGCATGATGATTACCGATTTAAAAGGAATTATTAAAAAAGTAAATCCTGCCTTTACAAAGGTTACTGGATATACACCGGAGGAAGCGGTCGGCAAAACACCTGCAATCCTGCAGTCAGGAAAACATACAAAAGATTTTTATAAGCAGATGTGGGAGGAAATTGAGACGAAAGGATATTGGCAGGGTGAAATCTGGAACAAAAAGAAAAACGGAGAGATCTTTCCAGAGTGGCTAACCATCAGTACCATCAAAAATGATGCAGAAGAACCAAAGCTGCATGTTGCGATGTTCAGCGATATCTCAAAAAAATAAAAAACAGCTTCCTCCATGGGAGCTGTTTTCTACTTTATAGGCCAGATGCGGTTCCTTCATCGTTTTCACGCAACTCTTGCAAATGTCCTTTATGGTTCATTCCGAATAACACTCTTTCCTCTGCACGATTGTGAATATCCACCAGCAGGAGAATGGTTTTAAAACGGTCAATCACTTCTTCCGTTACTCCATCACGCGGAATTCTTTCCTTCAGATCAGAAACAAGCATTCTTAAGAGATCATGATCTCTGATCAGCTTAATGACTTCCTCCTTCAGGTCCGGTTTATCGTTCATAACCTCCTGATAAAACCCTTCCTCTTCGGAATCCGCATGGGCAATGGTTCTGGTCTCCCAATGCTCCACGAGAGCCTCTGCAGCAATCCCGCACTCCTTCTCTCTGCCTTCACGATCCAGTTTAACGAGCACTTCAGTGAGATCGCGGCCTTCCGTATAATACCCGTCATGAATGGATTGGTGTGAATAATGGTTTTTTAACGCTGGGCCTGCCAACAATAATTCCTCCTTGTAAAGGAAAAAGAAAGGCTGTATCACGATGAAGCCTTTCCGCTCCTTATTTCTTTTAGCGCTTAGTTACATCCTGATTTTTAGCAGGCGACATTTTCCGATACACAAGATATCTCCTTTTCAGATAAGCCAAAGGCAGGCTCCACACATGAACCAGCCTTGTAAATGGCCAGATGGCAAATAGGACAAATGCCAGCAATACATGTGCCTGGAAGCCGATCGGCGCTCCGATCATATAGGCGGGATCCGGGTTAAAGGTTAAAAGCCCTCTAAACCATGGGCCAATGGTCACCCTGTAATCGAAATCCCCTCCGGATGCCGTGTATCCGACTGTGTTGGTAAAACCGACGATGACCACAATGCCAAGCATAACGAGTGATAGCCAGTCTTTGAATTGGCTGTTCACTTTAATCCGTTTTACGGATGCACGTCTTGCAAATAGCAATGCACCGCCGATTACGCAAATGACTCCAGCCGCTCCGCCAAACCAGACGGCGCCAAAATGATACATATGCTCCGTAATCCCCACAGTATCGTAGAATACTTTAGGTATCAATACGCCTGCTACATGACCGAAAAACACGAAGACAATGCCCCAATGGAACAGAATGCTGCCCCATTTAAGCTTTTTCTTTTCCAGGAATTCACTTGATTTAGCCGACCAGCCAAACTGGTCTGTATTGTAACGGTAAATATGCCCGAGCACGAATATCGTCAGACAAATATAAGGGAAAATCACCCATAAAAACAGATCAAGACTGCTCATATGATTCTCCTTTCATCCGAGCTGCCAATTGTATCAGATGCGCGAAGCAGCTTGATGCAGTCGACACATGCCGCCAGCAGGAAGTGATAAGGACTGTTCTGGGCTTCAAGTTCCAAAGACAGGCGCTCAATTGACCGAAAGTGCAGCTTCAGCAGCTTAGCTGATTTCTCAGGTTCCGTAATAGCCGCAAATTCCAAAATAAGCGGCAGATAGTCCGGAAGCTCGCCGCTCTCGAGCTCTGCCCCCGCCTCCTTGAATTCCTGCCTCAATTTAACCAGCGCCGGCCCTCTCTCCCGATTATCTTTAAACACGGAATATGTCAGGTACAAGGTGCTGCGTTCATTAAAATCAAAGGTCAGGACATAATTTTGGCACAGATTCTCATAAGCAGTACTGTCCAGATAGTTCAAAAATTTCTTCAGGCTGGCGGCGATTTGCTTATCATCCAGGGAGTCCGCTTCACTATGCAGGTCAGGCAAATAGTCTTTCCATTCACTGGATGGGTACTGAAGCAGGACAGATGCTAAATTATAGACCGCTTGGCTTTGATTCATCCAAATCACTCCAATATTCCTCGCCGTAATAGTAAAGCGGATCTCTTTCGGAACCGACACTGCAGGAATTACAGTCTGTGGCCAAATCATCAAAGCCGGCATTTCCTTGCATTTTGTGCATATCACCGATTCTTTCTTTATGGGAAGCTGGGATCACATATCGGTCGGAATACTTGGCAATAGCTGAGAGTTCATACATATCGCGAGCTGTCTCTTCTGTCATTCCCGATGCTTGCAGTACGCTTGTGTCCGGTTCTTTTCCCAGGTTGATCTGGCGCATATAGGTCCGCATCGCAACAAGCTTTTTAAGCACAGATTTAATCACTTCTGTATCACCTGCTGTGAACAAATTGGCTAAATACTCGATTGGGATCCTGAACTGGTTAATCGTTGGGAAAATGATGTTTGGATCCAAATCATCAAGTTGTCCTCCGAACGCATTCACAAATGGGCTTAGCGGCGGAACATACCAAACCATCGGCAGCGTGCGATATTCAGGATGAAGCGGAAGCGCAATCCGCTGTTCCACGGCCATTTTATAAACTGGCGATCTTTGCGCGGCTTCAATCCAATCATCCGGAATGCCTTCTTTTTTCGCTTCCTTAATTACTTCCGGATCATGAGGATCCAGGAACATATCCAGCTGGGCTTCGTATAAATCTTTATCATCAGGAACAGATGCCGCTTCCTTCACTTTATCGGCATCATATAGGACAATCCCGATATAGCGAAGCCTGCCGACACAGGTTTCCGAACAGACAGTTGGCAGCCCTGCTTCAATTCTCGGATAACAGAAGGTGCATTTTTCAGCTTTATGGGTCTTCCAGTTAAAATAGACTTTTTTATACGGACATCCCGTCATACAGAACCGCCAGCTGCGGCATGCTTCCTGGTCCACAAGCACAATACCGTCTTCTTCCCGCTTGTACATGGCTCCTGATGGGCAGGAAGACACGCAGGAAGGATTCATGCAGTGCTCACAAATCCTCGGCAGATACATCATAAATGCCTGTTCAAATTCAAATTTAATTTGATCATCCAGCCCAGCCATGTTCGGATCCTTCTTTCCGGTTACATGCACACCTGCGAGGTCATCCTCCCAGTTCGGGCCCCATTGGATGTCCATATACTCACCTGTCAGCTGGGACTTTGGCCTTGCTACCGGCTGATGTTTTTTCTCAGGGCTCTGAATCAGGTTTTCATAGTCATATGTCCAGGGCTCATAATAATCATCAATATCGGCAAGGTCAGGGTTATAGAAGATATTGAGCAGTTTATTGACGCGGCCGCCTGCCTTCAGCTCCAGCTTCCCATTTTTCAGCGCCCACCCGCCTTTTCTCAGCTCCTGGTTTTCCCATTCCTTCGGATAGCCGATGCCCGGCTTGGTCTCCACATTGTTCCACCATTGGTATTCAACACCCGGACGGTTCGTCCAGGTGTTTTTACAGGTCACACTGCAGGTATGGCAGCCGATGCATTTATCAAGATTCATGACCATCCCGAACTGCGCTTTAATCTTCAAGCCAATCCACCTCATCCCTGTTCATTTTCCGGATAACCACCTTTTCATCCCTCTGGTTCCCAGTTGGTCCATAGTAATTAAATCCGTAGCTAAACTGAGCATAGCCGCCAATCATTTGAGTCGGCTTCACATGGATTCTTGTCGGGCTGTTAAAGGTGCCTCCGCGCTGTTTGGTGATAGGGGAACCAGGCACATTAATGTGGCGTTCCTGAACGTGATACATGAACACGATTCCCTGTGGCATTCTGTGGCTGACCACAGCTCTGGCCACGACGACACCGTTCCGGTTATACATCTCAATCCAGTCATTATCCTCTATGCCGACAGACGCAGCATCTTCATTATTGAGCCAGACATGCGGCCCGCCGCGGAAAAGGGTCAGCATTGGGAGCGTATCTCCGTATGTGCTGTGATACGACCACTTAAAATGCGGTGTTAAATAGCTAAGGGTGATTTCATTTCCTTTGCCTGCAGGCTCATGATCACCTTTGTAGAAAGCAAGCTTATGGAGCGGCGCCTTAAAGTTCGGAAGCTCTTCGCCAAACTCCAGCATTAAATCATGATCCATGTAAATATGCTGCCTGCCCGTCAGGGTCCTCCATGGCACTAGGCGCTCCACATTTGTGGTAAAAGGATTGTAACGCCGGTTTCCGGTTTCCGTTCCGCTGAATACCGGAGATGAAATAACCTTCCTTGGCTGAGCTGTAATTTCTGCAAAGGACACATGCTCTTCTGCCCTTTCCTCCGCCAAATCCTTCAGCTGCAATCCTGTTTTCTTTTCTAATGCCCCCCAGGCTTTCATCGCAAGCGAACCATTGGTTGTGCTGGACAATGTCAGAATCGTCTCAGCTGCATTCCGATCCGTATATAGGCTTGGCAGGTCTTTGTAATCCTTTGTCTGTGAAGCTGTGCCAATCATGGCCTTCAGCTTTTCATATTCTTTGGCAGCATCCCACCCGATTCCTTTTGATCCGATTGATTCTTTTACATTCGAACCGAGTGCAATGAACTTGTCATACACCTTCGAAAGATCTCTTTTCACCAGATGAAGCCTAGGCATATTAACGCCCGGCTGTGGCTCTGCATCCCCATTTTTCCAGTCCGGTATTTTCCCGTATGCCTGGGAGATTTCGTCCCTGGAATCATGCAAGAGCGGTGTTGCCACAAGATCGGTAATCGGCTCTTTAAAATACTTTCCTGCCATTTCAGAAAAACGCTTCGCCAGATTTTTAAATGCGTCCCAGTCCGATTTGGCTTCCCATGGAGGAGTAATCGCCGGATTGAACGGATGGATAAAAGGGTGCATATCCGTGCTCGAAACATCATATTTTTCATACCAGGTCGCAGACGGCATGATAATATCAGAGTATAAGCCGGTTCCGCACATTCTAAAGTCATAGTCGATCATCAGATCAAGCTTGCCCTCAGGCACCTCCTGCACCCAGCTGATTTCATTGGTCAGGTCTTCCTCATTCTGCTCGCTCAAGTTTCCATGATGTGTACCCAGAAGATGCTTCAGGAAATATTCATGTCCCTTGGCAGAGCTTCCGATCAGGTTGGCCCGCCACACAAACAGGACCTTCGGAAAGTTTTTCGGATCCTCCGGATTTTCGATGGCAAACTTCAGTGTACCTTCCTTCAGCTGCCTGACGACCGATTGAATGATTTCATCTTTGTCTGTCAGTCCAGTTTTTTCGGCAATTTTAATGGAATTTTCATTAAACTGCGGATAGGACGGCAGCCACCCGAGTCTTGCAGAAAGGACATTATAATCACCTGGATGCTTATAAGTCGGTTTGTCGACGAGCGGTGAAATTAATTCATCAGACATTTGATTGTCATAGCGCCATTGCTCAGTTGCAAAATAGAAAAAGGAAGTCCCGTTCTGGAGCCTTGGCGGGCCGCCCCAGTCCCTCGCCATGGCAACGGTCTGCCAGCCTTCAAGCGGCCGGACTTTTTCCTGGCCTACGTAATGCGCCCATCCTCCTCCATTTACACCCTGGCAGCCAGTAAGGAGAACCATATTCAAAATGGCGCGGTAAATCATATCCGAATGGTACCAATGATTAATTCCCGATCCCATGATAATCATGGACCTTCCCTTTGAATCGATGGCATTTTGAGCAAACTCTCTTGCAATCTGTGCACAATCCTTCCTGTTCACCCCTGTGATGCCTTCTTGCCATGAAGGTGTATAAGGCTTCGGATCATCGTAATCCTTCGGGTAATCTCCAGGCAAATCCCGATTCACGCCGCAATTGGCCAGAAGCATATCAAAAACGGTTGTCACCACATAGGTTTCCCCGTCCTTTTTAAACTTTTTAACAGGAATCCCACGCTTTAACACTTCTTTTTTCTCTGTCCCGAAGAACGGAAATCCGGCCATTACAACTTCATCTTCCATACCCTTAAGGGTAAGAACCGGGTCTATGCCATCCAGTTCATTATCACTGTCTTTTAAATGAAGATTCCAGCTCTGGTTATTTTCCCAGCGGTGTCCTATGCTGCCATTAGGAACGGCAAACTCTTTTGTGTTCTTATCGAGCACTACGGTTTTCCATTCCCCGTTCTCTGTTTTTCTGCCAATATCTGATGCTCTTAAAAACTTATCTCCCTGATAAAAGTCACCATTTTTCTTTAACACAAGAAGATAAGGCAGATCTGTATATTGCTTAACATAGTTATTAAAATAGTCCACCTGCTGGTCAACATAGAACTCCTTCAAAATAACATGAGTCATCGCCATGGCGATGGCTCCGTCCATGCCCGCCTGTACAGGCAGCCATTTATCGGCAAACTTAACGAATTCAGCATAGTCAGGGCTTACAGCCACCACTTTAGTTCCGCGATAGCGGGCTTCCACCATGAAGTGCGAATCCGGAGTCCGTGTCTGCGGCAGATTGGAGCCCCAAACCATTAAATAGCTGGAATTATACCAATCCGAGCTCTCCGGCACATCGGTCTGTTCCCCCCAGATCTGCGGTGAAGCAGGAGGCAAATCTGCATACCAATCATAGAAGCTTAAGAGTGATGCCCCAATCAGATTTAAAAATCTCGCACCGCCCGCATAGCTGACCATTGACATGGCTGGGATCGGCGAGAAGCCAAAAATCCGATCAGGTCCAAACTCTTCGATTGTATGAATCAGTGAGGCCGAAATCAGCGTGTTCAATTCATCCCAGCTTGAGCGGACAAAACCGCCTTTACCCCTCGCTGATTTATATCTGGCAGACTTATCTGGATCATTTACAATGCTTTTCCAGGCTTCAACCGGATCTTTATGCTCTTTATAAGCCTCTCTCCACAGCTCAATCAAAGCGCTGCGGACATATGGATAACGGATCCGAATGGGACTGTATGTATACCATGAAAACGTTGCACCTCTTGGACATCCCCTCGGTTCATACTCCGGCATATTAGGCCCTGTGGTAGGATAGTCTGTCTGCTGGGTCTCCCATGTGATAATTCCGTCCTTGACATGCACCTTCCAGCTGCAGGACCCCGTGCAGTTTACACCATGGGTTGTTCTCACTACCTTATCGTGCTGCCATCGTCTCCTGTAAATTTTCTCAGTTTCCCGGTCATAAGGTGAAACGGTGGCATGATCTGTTATGTCCTCCGATTTTCCAAAGTAACGCAATTTCCTCAAAAACGGCGGTATTTTTTTAGTCAATCTTAATCATCCCTTCCTTTCAGAACGTTACTATTGTTTACAAAATTAGGGGAAGTTATCCTGTTTGGTGTAATTATGGAAGATAATAGACTCTGGTTGGCGAATACCCTGTTATACATAGTTTAAACATTATTTTTCCAATTATTTGAATAGTTTTAAAATAAAAAAAGAGAGCAGACCCGTAAGAAAACTTGGTCAACTCTCTCTTTCAATTAAGCTCCTAATCCCGTTAATACTCTCATCTGCTTTCTTGCCCTGAAAATCCTGGTTTTCACAGTTGAAGGCTTTAAATTTAGAACAGCGGCAATTTCATGCTCTTTTAATCCTCCATCAACTTTGAGCAAAAGTACTTCCTGGTAGTTCGATGCAAGCTGTCTGATGGCTGACTTGATTTCCTTAAGCGCAAAACCTGATTCCACTTCCTGTTCGACATCTTGCTTTGTAATGAGGCAGAAGCTTTCAAGAGTGTCCTGCTCCATCGGCACTGCAGTCTTCCGCTTTTCCCGCCGAATCATATCCAGTGCGGTTCTTCTGGCAATGACAGACAGCCATGCCCCTGCTTTTTCTTCATCTATAATGGTTTCCGCCTTCTTCATGGCTTTAATAAACGTTTCCTGAACGATATCTTCTGCAAGATACGCGTCCCTTGTCATCGAAAAACATATATGATAAAGCCGTTTATAATAGCAGGTATACAGCTCTGCAATATCCATAATTCCCCTCTTCCCTTACTCCTCTAATTTCAGCGAAATGCTCACCTTGAACAAATCACCATCTGTATCTATTTCGAGATTCCCTTCATGAAGGTCAATGATCGACTTCGCAATGGCGAGCCCCAGTCCGGAACCATCTGTATGCCTTGATTTATCTCCCCGCTTAAATCGCTCATACAATTCTTCACTCTGGTCATCGAGCTCGTATTTTGAAACATTTTTAAACGTAATGACTGCCTGGCCTTTGGCTTTCGCAAGGGCAATATAGACCCGTGAATGTTCCAATGAATATTTAAGAATATTGCCTATTAAATTATCAAATACCCGCCAGAGCTTTTGGCCATCCACATTGGCGATTGCCGGATGATCAGGCTTGGTGACACGGAATTGCAGATTGGATTCCCTAATGGCATTATCATGCTCTGCAAGCGCCTGCTGCAGCAGCTGGACCAGGTCTACTCTTTCTTTTCGAAGCTCAATATTGCCGGTTGCCATCTTTGAGACCTCGAATAAATCATCAATCAAAACTTTTAACCGTTTAGATTTCCGGTCAATGATCTCAAGGTAGGCAGAGCGATCATCTTCTGATACCTCGCCTGACTTCATCAGCTGCGTGTACGTAATAATGGAAGTCAAAGGTGTCCTTAAATCATGGCTGACGTTTGTAATCAGTTCCGTTTTCAGCCTTTCGCTTTTTGCCTGTTCGCTAAGGGACGTTTTTACGCCCTGCTTCAATACATTCATGTTTCCTGCGAGTGAAGCCAGGACGCCTTTTCCTTTAACCGGCAAGTCCTGTCCCATGTGGCCTGAAGCCAATTCATCTGCAGTCTCAACAATACGGTTGAAATATCCAACGCGTCTGATTAATGCCATAACAAGAGGAATACCAGCAAAAGCTAAAACTAGTACATAAAACAGGACAAACAGCGGGTGGAAGAACATGATAATGGAACCCATTCCCATTCCAAAGATGATTAATAGAACAACAAACAGCTGCGTTCCTGTGCTCCGGTTTATAAAAGCTTCCTGGAGGCTGGTTTTCAAACCGCTGGCCGCCCTATACATCAGACTTTTTTTCAAGACTGATTTTGCGTTTTCGAAGTCCTTAAATTCACTTGCAATATATTTGAACTGTACAATTGTCAGGCCGCAAAGAACCGATGCTCCTAGGAGAACAATAATCAATTCAATTACACGCGAGAAGATGTTGTAGCTGTCTATAAGAAAATCGTTTACCAGAAAAAGTGCTAAAATGCCGCCCATTGCTGATAAACCTAAGAAGGTGATCCGTAAATCAATAGGCATCTTATTGTATAAAGGCTCCCACCTTTTGATTTCAGCTGACAGGGCCTTTGATTTTCTGCCGGCAATCAATGCAGCGATAACAGCTAAAACCGCTGAACCGCCATAAATTAATAAGACAATCTGTTTTTGTTTGAAATGATTATTCTGATCAATGAACATATTTGATTCAGGAAGGTTTTTAGCAAGGCCTATTTGTCCCTTAAAGTAGCCTGATTGCGATTCAACCAGTGCCTGATCAAATTCCTCATATCCCCCCATAATAAAATGAAGGAAATAATTTTTATCCATCGTATAATCGGTATGATATAGCATTTCTTTTTCCATGACTTCATCCGGAGATTCATTCCTGGCTAAAGTTAAATTGGTATATACTTCACCAGTCGAAGTGTCTTTGAAATAATAGGTAAATGAATCCTTATAGTAATCGTACTGATCCCGGAGCTGTTCTTTCTCTTTATAGAATTCTTCTAATTTCTCTTCTTTTTCCTTAACCACTTTGGTGCGTACATGTTCGTCACTTTCAAAGTTTTTCGTGACATCTTCAATTTTTTTATACATTTGATCTTTTAAAGATTGTGCTATTTCACTGCTGTTCACCGCTTTTGCTTCTTCAATCCTAGGCTCATATTGGTTCTTTATACTATCAATTTGTTCAGGAAGTGTTCCATAACGATAACGATGTTCATTAATTTCCTCTTCCGTCACCTCAATCGCTTCTTTCGCTTTTTCAATAGGCACGTTATTCAGTTCATACAATTCCAGATAGCCGGCATATTGATCTATTTCACTTCTGAACTCTGCTGTGTGAAAGTAATCAGGGTTTGCATATTCCCTCGCATTAATCAAAACTGCCAAAACGCCGCTTGCTCCGAAAGCAAATAAAACCATTATCATCACAATGATGAATCTATTTTTCCATCTTGTATCCAATTCCCCATACCACCTTTAAATATCTCGGATTTTTCGGATCAATTTCAATTTTTTCACGGATTTTCCGAATATGTACCGCCACCGTATTTTCCGCGTTATAGCACGGTTCGTTCCATACCCGTTCATAAATTTCATCTATGGAGAAAACGCGTCCGGCATTTGTCATTAAAAGCTCCACAATTTTATACTCGATTGGAGTCAATTTCACCGGCTCTCCATTAACAGTCACTGCTTTTGCTTCCTTATCAAGCATAAGGCCGTTCAGATCAATGACCTTTTTAACTCCTTCAAATGTTCCGAATGTCACATATCTTCTCAGCTGCGATTTCACGCGGGCAACCAATTCCATCGGATTGAAGGGCTTGGTCACATAATCATCAGCGCCAACTTGCAGCCCGAGGATTTTATCGGTATCCTCTGTTTTGGCACTCAGGATGATAATCGGGATGTTTTTCTTCTCGCGAATTTTATATGTAGCCGAAATGCCATCCAGCCTTGGCATCATGACATCTAAAATAATCAAATGCACCTGGTTCTCATTCAAAATCTCCAGAGCTTCGATTCCATCCTTTGCTTTTAAAACGGTGATGCCTTCATTTTTGAGATAAATTTCAATGGCGTCCCTGATCTCTTTTTCGTCATCTACGACAAGTACATTATAGTTATCCATAATTCCCCTGCTTTCACGGTGCTCTTTTTCATATTTTTATACTAAACGTAAAATCTTAACATTAATGTAATAGAAATCTTAAGAATTTCTTAAGATTGGATTTGTGTTTTCTAAATTTTGCCCGTTGATTTCCGCTCCAGGCACTTGCTTTCCGCGGGGAGGAATGCGAGCCTCCTCGGCTCCGCCTGCGGGGTCTCACACTTCCCTCACTTCCCGCAGGAGTCGAGCGCCCTCCGCTCCAATCAACTCAGAGGTCAAATGTAGTTAGCTGCCTTTACGAGGATTGGATTAATCTTATCTCTTCTATTTTATATAGGGTGAAAATGGAAATATAGACTTGTATTTGCAGGACGCAAAAAAGCACCACCCTCCAGCTGAGTTTGCTGACGGATGGTGCATAAAGAATAAAATTCATCTTTTAATAGGACCTGACAGGCGAAACCAGCTGAATATAAGACTCGCCGCTGACAGGCTTGATTATAACCGGTCTCATTGAGCCGCTGAAGCTCAAAAGAACATGCTCTTCCTGTATGGCTTTTAGGGCATCCATTAAAAAGGTCCCATCGAGTGAAATAGATAGTTCCCGCTCGCCAATGATTTCTAAAAGAGGCTGTGTTTCTTCAATTTTTCCCATGGCAGAGGAAACAGAGGATATTTTCAATGCTCCTTCTTTCATCTCCAAAAGGACATTATTATTTTTCCACTCATGGGCAAACAGGCAGGCGCGGTCAATACCCTTTAATAGTTTTTTTGCATCCAGTTTTATGACTGTTTTCGCTTCCTTCGGGATAAGTCCAGTTACATCTGGATACTTGCCTTCGATAAGCCGTGAACAGAGCATGATTGATTTTGTTTTGAAAACTAAATAGCTCTCTGATGAAAAGATTTGTACTTTACTTTCTTCCTGATGAGCCAATAGCTTTAAAAGTTCCTTAAGGCTGGAGCCCGGAACAATGAAAGAGCCATTAAATGAATAACGGATCCCTGTCTCCAGAAAAGCTAATCGATGTGAATCAGTTGCGGCACATGAAAAGCTTTTTCCGTTAAAATTCATATGTACACCGGTAAGAGCCGGCCTTGTATCATTCTTTGAAACAGCAAACACGGTTTGCTTTATCATTTCTATTAATTTTGCTGAAGAAAGTTCAATTCCTTGAGAATCTTCAAATTCGGGAAGTGCTGGATACTCTTCAGCAGGAAACCCATTTAATGAAGTGAGGATTTCGTCTGACATTATTGTCATGCTATTCTTTTCATCCGCTTTGATATGGATATCACCCGGCAGCTTTTTAATGAGCTCTGTCAGGTATCTGGATGTTACAACAACACTTCCACTCTCTGCAATCTCAAGTCCGGCTTCTTCATCAGATGCAGGAATGACCTTTTCAATCACAATATCAGTGTTACTCCCAGTGAGTGTTAAATGATTCTCACCTGCAGTCAGCTTTATCCCGGTCAAAATAGGAAAAGGAGTCTTAGCTGATACTACACTGCTTACTTCTCCAATTGCTTTATGAAAATAATCATTCTTAATTATAAACTCCATTCATACCCCGCCTATTTTTTTCGATAGGGTATTCTTTCGACAAAATTCCTGAAAATCCCTTTCACTTTGTCAGCTTAACTTTTTATGAAACAGTTCGATGGGATAAAGCTTATCAGCTCTTATGGCATCATGAATTTGCCTAATGACTTTGGCATCACGGAATTCCTCGTCCTTAAACCTTTTAAAGTCTGATAGATTGACCCACTTGCTATCGGCTATTTCTTCTTCCTGAAGGCTCAAAAACCCCCCTGTTATTTGACCAATAAAATGAAATAAGATGACCTGATGGTCCGTACTGCTGATAAAGTTATAGATTCCAGTTGTATGAGTCAGCTTAACATCCAGGCCTGTTTCTTCTTTAACTTCCCTGCAGGCAGCTTCAAGAATATCTTCCCCTTTTTCAACATGGCCTGACGGGTAATTCCATTTATTCTTTACTGTGGCTTTATTCTCTTTTATCATCAGCACTTTGCCTTCTTGTATAATTGATGTACTGACAACAAGCACGATTTCGTTCTGTGTCATTCAGCAGATCTCCTTTCCTATTCATTCACCCAATGCTCTGGTCTCTGTAAATCCTTAGGCAGCTTCGTATGCATATCCCCTTTTGCTGAATTAACCTGAGCCTGTGTGAGAAAAATACTTCCCATTAGATTGGCTCCGCTTAAATCTGCGTCCCTGAAGTCCGCCCCAATAAGATCTGTATATCTCAAATCAGCTTTGCGCAGGTCAGCTGCAATAAATAAGGATCCTCTTAAATTCGCCCCGCAGAAAACCTCACCTCTTAATTTGGCCCCGATAAAATCTCGCCGGCCGTTATTTTTTTTTGAAGATTTGTGATTTAATCCTGAATTCCTCCTGACAATCTCACTGGCTATCAGAAGCAGCTTATTGACTTCTTCCCTATGTGCCTGAACATCGATAGCCATAATTAAATCCGGTTCCATATTAGTTAACTCCTCCGTTTTGCCCAAAATCCCACTGACTTCACCATGAATAGGCCTGGCGGCTTCCAAATGCAAAATTTCAGTCAAGTAGAAAAGCATTTCATGAAGCTGGTGCATGACGGGGAACACATCAAACATTTCTTTCTGAAGTTCTGGATGACTGCGCCAGTCTCTATTCTTAAAGGTGTTTTGAGATACTTGCTGGCCTGCACCAAAGCACTCAAATGAGGTACATCCTCTGAAGCCTTTTCCCCTGAGGTCAGCATGAATTTGACAGCGATAATCAGCCTTAAGATTTGGACATGGCTTGCCTGCTTCTTTATCGAAAGCAAAGTCTGCAGATTTTGCATAAGGCAGGGCCACACAGCAAAGCCCAAAACAATTTTCACAATCGGGTATTAAATTACTCATTTGAACACGCACTTCCTTTCGTTCAAAGTACAGGAAAGATGTCATCAATATTTTTTTATTTGATACTGTTCTTGACTTTCCTTACGGGAATGTTTAATCTTTCTGCAAATGGAAATTATTCTTAATATCTCATTATTAAGGAGTGACTTCATGTCCAGAAATAAATATAAAGAAAAGGCAATGAGTGCCGTAAACAAGCTAAAATCAAACCTTAAAGGGAAGCTTTATGAAATGGCAGACATTCCTTCCGTGTCTGTTAAGCAGCTGTCAGAATTCATTCAGCAGCATCCCGATACACAAATAACAAAGAGAGAGCTGCTTGGAAACACCTACACTTTTTACCGGCTAAATGCGAATGATGACTTTCTGTATATGGAGACAATCAATGAACGAATTCTTCAACTGGATGGATCCTCACATGGAAAAAGATTTGTTTCTTATCGATCCTACCGGGATTCCCATAATTTGAATACTCCAATGAGGTTAACATAACCGCCTTCAGCCAAGTGAGCTTCACATCATGGGAAGCTCACTTATTCCTATTTGCTGATGATTGGTTTATAAGATATTTTGACAGTTTAATAGATTCTTCTATTCGTTCAAGCTTTCCTGCATAAAGTCTATCTTCCTCACCTTTGCGAATATTGATGGCATCTTGTATAATTGGGTGCCATTCTTCCGGCAAATGCTTTAGAGAGTACTCCCCGGCCCCTTGCTTAGAGATAATATCCTTCTCCCTCAATGTGTAAAACTGCCGCAATAAACCCAGCACCGTCCATTCAATTTCTTTATCCACCTCAGACTCGGCTACTTGTTCAAGTTCATCAATCGATTTCTCGATTGCCAGGATTCGATTTGCCCAATAGGTATTCATGTTTTCATAAGTGTATAAAACCAAATCATTGTCATTTATCTCTATTACCGGAAGAGCTCCATAAATGGCAATTCCTTTCTTTTTTAAAAGCCACCAGGTGACTGGGTTCAGGAAATGCCCATAATTCATTTTGCCGTTATTATAAAAGTAACTTTCACAGAGTTTTCCGAGATCATTCTGAGTTATATAAACCCCATCCATCTCAGGAAACTGATAATTGTCAGCTATTATTTTATGAATCTCCTCAGCCTTTTCCAATTCTGATTGGGTTAACCCTCTATGTGTAACCGCAATAAAATCAATATCGCTTGATCCTTCTACATAAGCATCCAGTGCAAGCGATCCATGCAAATATAGACCTTCAAGCTGATTAGGCATATATTCTTTATATAGTTTCATGTACTTATTCAGCAGATCATTAACTGCTATTGGAAGTTCTCTCATCTGCACTACTCCCCTGACATTTTAATCAATTTTTGATTGTCCCATATTATGGAATCAACCGATATTGTTAAGTTTACTAAAAAAGTGAATTTTTTCAATATTAGCAACGTATTAAATAAAAGGTTAAGAATTTTGCAGGATACTGACATCCAACTTGTCATGAAAGCGGGGAAAATGAATGACTGTTTTAGAGGTAAGAAATCTGCAAAAATCATTTGGCTCAATCAAGGCTGTCCAGGATATCAGTTTCACGGTTCATGCCGGTGAAGTTTTCACAATAATTGGACCTAACGGAGCAGGTAAGACGACGACACTGGAAATGATTGAAGGCCTTGTTTCACCTGATAATGGCGTAATTCATTTTGGTGACCTTGATTGGAATAAACATGCCGTTTCGATAAAAAAGAAGATTGGTGTACAGCCTCAGTCAAGTGCTATGTTTGATTTGCTTACACCAGAAGAAAACCTAAACCTTTTTGCTTCCTTTTACGACCATGCCCGGCCAACGGAAGAGATTCTTGAAATTGTCAACCTGACTGAGCACCGCAAAAATCACGTTAAAAAACTTTCAGGCGGCCAGAGGCAAAGGCTCGCCATTGGGCTGGCCCTGATTAGTGACCCGGAGATCATTTTTCTGGATGAACCGACAACCGGCCTCGATCCCCAGGCCCGAAGAAATATATGGGATATTATTCTCCATCTAAAGGAATTAGGCAAAACAACCATTTTAACGACACATTACATGGAAGAAGCGGAAAAGCTAAGTGACCGGGTATGCATTGTGGACCAGGGGAATGTGATTACACTCGATACCCCTTCCGCACTCATTGAGAAGCTGACGGATGAGCGGGAAATAAGAATGAGCTTTCTTGATGGAGAAAAGGCAGCTGAGGACGCTGATTGTTTTTCTAAGGAGCTGGCATCTGTTTCCAAAACAGAACGGGAAGGGGCGGCTCTGAAAATATGGGCATCAAAACCGGAAGAAACCCTTTTGGACTTATTTAAATTTACTAAAGAAAATTCATACGGAGTGGAACAGGTCTCCATACGGGAAATGAGCCTGGAAGATGTGTTTATTGCATTCACCGGCAAAGAATGGAGGGATTAACATTAAATTTAATCAATTTAAAATGATGTTTCTGGCGCAGCTGAAATTAACTCTTCGTGAAAAACAGGCATGGTTCTGGGGCATCTTTTTCCCTGTTATTTTAATGGTCATCTTTATGGTCATTTTCAGCGGAAATTCAGATGAAGAGTTTAAAACAGAGGTTGCCTTAGTCGATCCAAGTCCGAATCAGGCTTCCGAGATGATGATATCTCAGATCAGTGAGCTTCCTGTTTTTGAGGTGAAATCAGGTAAGCCAGTTACGAGGGATAAAGCGGAAGAATGGGTAAAAGATCAGGAAGTCGATGCCGCCATTATCCTGCCAGAGTCAGCGGAAGCATCCTCTGTGTTTCTTGTTATCAATAAAGAAAATGAACAAGGTGCAGCAGCCCAGGCGGTTTCCGGCATTCTGGATAAGTTTGTGCAGCAGGCTAATTTACTGGCTGCAGGTGCCTCTCCTAAATATGATCTGCAATATGAATCGATTACATCAGGCACCAATGAATTGGATTATACCGATTTTCTTTTAACCGGAATGATTGCTTTATCCATTGCCCAGGGCGGCATGTTTGGCATGGTGGACCTGGTGGAAATGCGCAGAAAGGGATTAATCAAAAGACTGCGCATGACCCCGGCCAATATGGGGATATTCGGGTTAAGCGATATGGTAATGAGACTTTTGTTCAGCATTGTGCAGATCGTATTGCTCTCGTTAATAGGAGTCCTCGTATTCGGCGCCAACCTTTATATTAATCCTTTTACCCTGATTATCATATTTTTGATCGGCGCTCTATCCTTTAATGCTCTTGGCTACTTCTTCTCCTCTTTCAGCAAAACGACCGAGGCTTATATGGGAGTAGCCAATATCTGCAGCTTTCTCATGATGTTTTTAAGCGGAGTGTTTTTCCCTATAGAAACGATGCCTGAATGGATTCAGCCGATTTCGGCTGTTCTGCCGCTCACCTATTTCGCTGATGGTTTAAGAGAGAGCATGGTGTATGAAACCGGCTTAGCTACTGCGTCACTTTGGGCAGGAATTGCCGTAATGGTGATTTGGGGTGCGGTTACCTTCCTTCTGGGGTCGGTGCTTTATAAACGAAAGGCGATTGCTGCAGACAGATAAAAATGAAGGGCCCGGCTGCCTGGTATCAGGCGGCTGGACCACATATCAGAACCACATTGGGAGAAACACTTAATAACATTTTCCTCACTTTTTCTTTGACAGATCTTCATGATCAGCAGCCATAGGCGGCATTTCGAACCAGCCTTGTTCTATTAAGAGATTCATCCCATCTTCTGCCAGCAGTCCAATCTCAGCAATCATCCGTGCATAGTTTGCTGCAATATCCCTTCGCTGCGACATGGCCATCGCTTCCCCATAGAAGCCGATAGAAGCAGATAGAAGGGTTGAGATATGATACATCATAAGTTTATCAGAAAAGGGAGGAGTGGTAGAATCCGTTACTTCTGCCTCAAATGTCCTGGGGATATTCAGATTCGACTGCGTTAATATCCCTGATAAAATTTCAAGATGTTTGCGGCATAATTGTCTGCTTCTTTCCATATACTTTTGAACCTCTTTATGTTGAGCTACTTGTCCAAATCCAAGTTCTAAAACAACCTTCATCATTATTTTTTGCATATTCAGATAGATCCCGCTGATTTCAATCGCATTTACAGGTCTCCGCTTCCCGAACCATCCAGTTAAGTAACTCTGTTTCCCTACAAAGTCAATTTCGTGCTGGTTGTTTAATATCGGCGGTTTGACCATTACCCCTTTCTCAATTAAAACATCAGCAGAACGATCAAATAATTCCATCGTTTCATCTATAACCTGCTTCATATACTTCCTAATGTCTGCCCGCGTAGCATTGCTTAAGGCACCTGAATATCTTGTCCCCCCATGTATTGCCATAATGTGTATGTACATCCCCATAAAAATATCAGTAAATAATAACGGTGCATGCACATTAACATCTTTGTCAGTGAAACCAAATGGAATTGGCTGATTCTCTTTTGATAAAAACCCATTAATTTTTTTTATGTGGCTTTCTGATAATTTGAGGGCAAATTCAAGTACTTTGCGGATCTCTTTGTCCTTTACATGGTTCAAAAAATGCCGCAGGATACAAACAGCAAGGCTGTCATTCACATATTGTGACCAAAGGGTTGCGTGTTCGGCTGCAGTAAGCTTGTCTTCATAATTTCCGCCAGGCATATCTTTCCCTCCTGCATTTTGTCTGGTATATGGTTCCCCGCCATTCGCATATTTATTAAAAAGATTTCCAGCATCATATCAAGTGCGGTAAAAATATCAAAAAAGGTGAAACCATCTGGGTTTCACCTCAAACTCGTCAATTATAAATTTTCAAAAAACACTCTGATTACATCTGCTCCCCCAATAAAGGTTCCGAGTGAGCTGCCCAAATTGGATAGGACAACAATCAATAAAATACGGCTCACTTTGTTTCTCCAGAATCCTTTAACACTAAATACATCTTCAGTCAAGGTCTCAAAATCTCTTACGTTGGGCCGTCTAACATAAGCTTGTGTCAGTCCGGCAAACCAGCCTGCTGCAAGCAGGGGATTCAGCGAAGTAATCGGTGCTGCAACAAAGGCAGTCAGAATCGTCAGCGGATGCCCCATTGCAATAGCAGCTCCCAGTGCTGACAAGGACCCATTCCATATAATCCAGCTGATCGTCTGCGCAAGACCCGCAGAAGGATTTGCGAAGAAGGTATAGGCGATAATAGCTAAAATGAACACCGGAATACTCCAGCCAATGATCTTTGGAACACTGGATTTTGGAGGACGCTCAGTCAATTTGGCCATGTCCTGTTCTTTTTTAATTTCCTCTTTGATCCCAGGTACATGGGCCGCCCCCAGCACCGCAACAATTTTTTCTCCTGGCGCATCTTTAATTTTCTGCGCGAGGTATTGATCCCGCTCGTCAATGAGTGGTTTTTTTAGTCGCGGAAAACTATCGGTAAATTCATTTAGAATCGCATTTATTGTATCCTGATTCTTCATTTTTTCAAGTTCTTCTTCAGTTATGGTATCTTTACTGAAAATACTTGCTATTACCTGACTGAGAAGCAGTGATTTTCCTTTTAATCCAAGGTTGCCCCATATCCTTGCAAAGGTAATTTGTATATTGCGGTCAGCCAGAACGAGATTTGCCCCTGTTTCCTTGGCTGACTCAATCCCCTGGATCATTTCCTGGCCTGCCTTAATGCCAAATTGGTCAGCCATACGGTTTTGAAAGGAAGAAATCGCAAGATTCATTAAAAGCAGTGATGCTTTCTTTTCCTTGATCACCTGGATGATATCCATTTCTTTCCACTTGCTGCCTTCTGTAATCGACTGATATCTCTGTTCATCCAATTCGACACAAACAGAGTCAGGCTGTTCAGCCTCAATGACTTCCTTCACCTGTTCTGCACTGTGCTTTGACACGTGTGCTGTTCCGATCAGTATGTATTCCTTGCCGTCTAAATGAATCCTTGTTATGTTTTCCTCTGACATAAATACCTTCCTTAGATACAAATTCAATTATGTATGCTTTAGCTTTGTCCTCATTATATCATGAACTGCCGGGAGATTTTAATCTATTAACCGCCAAACAGAACAAATGTTTTGATATAATAAAAGAATGCATGAAAAAAATGCAAATATGACATAAAGGTGGAAATAATATTGAATGGTACCGCCCATGCAGCAATTGGAGCAGCAGCAGGATACGTGGCAGCGAACACTGTTCATGCCAGCCCCTCCACAACCCTTTTATTAGTCGGTATCGGGAGTGTTTCAGGATTAGTACCTGATCTTGATATTGATGGGAAGCTTCGTGACCGTCTTACACTATCACATGAAGTCGTTCAGACCGTTGCCCAAATCATTGGAATTTTAATGATTATTTATAGTTTTTATGAGGGCTCCCCTAAAGAGAAATGGCTTGGAATGGCTATAGGAATCAGTATGACCGCCATTTCTGCGAAAATCAGGCAAAAACATATGCTGACTATTACGGGAATTGGTGTCCTGGCAGGTGGCGTCATTCTGCAGGAACTTTGGCTCATATTATTTGGGATTTATATATTGATAGCTTCCTTTGTTTCCCACCGCAGTTATACTCATTCCCTGCTGGGGGTTATTTTTTTCGCATTCATTTCTTCAAGACTTGAAATATCCCTTGGCATAGAAGGAGTCTATTATACCTGCCTTGCCGGTTACATAAGTCATTTGATTGCCGATTTAAAAATCCTGCCCTTTAATAAGAGAGGGGTAAAGCTCTTTCTTCCCCTTTCATCGAAAGAGATTTAAGACTGCAGCCGCTCAAATTTCTGAGCGGTTTAATCTTTGATTGGAATAAAAACTTCTACCTCTTCCTCCTCATTTGGAGCCGGATAAAAAACTTCAATAATATAATGATCAATAGACTGCTGGCGGTTATTCCCGCTGAGCCAACGGTTAAGCCGCGAATGCAAATCACCCATCTCAGCAGTCTTTCCTCTGATCGATGCATAAGTGTGCTCGGCCTCTAAATACTCCATCCCATATGGCAGCGTTTCTGCTTTTTCATGAACTAAATACCCGGTAAAAAAGGTACCCTCTAAGTGGTCTTCCCCTCTCTTAGGTTCATAAAAGGCCACTTCTAAACCGATGCTGTTTTGAACAAGATGGCCCTGCTTTAAAAAAGCCTGAGCTGCTTCAGGCACCAAATGGGCATAATCCTTAAATAAACCCCTGTTTTTTATGACAACTGCTTTGAATTCTTTTAATGCCACATTGCACATATTAGAAATCCCCCAAACTTTTATTCATATGAAATTCTCTAAACGATGGGAAAATCCTCCTTTATTCTTTTGCATGAGAAAAGACGCGCCTTGCGGGACGCGTCTCTTTAACTCCCTAATTTCATTATTTTAGTCTGAGGCGAGGGGTATCTTCGGACTCAGCGAACTTGCGTATGTCTTTTTGAGTCTGAACCTGGAGCAACTTTGGACTCTGCAACCTGGTTTTTCTGGTTTTGAGTCTGAACCCGGTGCAACTTCGGACTCTGCGACCTGGTTTTTCTGGTTTTGAGTCGGAACCTGGTGCAACTTTGGACTCTGCAACCTGGTTTTTCTGGTTTTGATTCTGAACCCGGTGTAACTTCGGACTCTGCGACCTGGTTTTTCTGGTTTTGAGTCGGAACCCGGAGCAACTTCGGACTCTGCGACCTGGTTTTTCTGGTTTTGAGTCGGAACCCTGAGCAACTTCGGACTCTGCGACCTGGTTTTTCTAGTTTTGAGTCGGAACCTCGAGCAACTTCGGACTCTGCGACCTGGTTTTTCTGGTTTTGAGTCGGAACCCGGAGCAACTTCGGACTCTGCGACCTGGTTTTTCTAGTTTTGAGTCTGAACCCGGAGCAACTTCGGACACTGCGACCTGGTTTTTCTGGTTTTGTGTCGGAACCCGGTGCAACTTCGGACACTGCGACCAGTTTTTCTAATTCTGAGTCCGAACCCAAGCCACCTCCTACTCAACAACCACCCATTACCCCTTTCAACTCCAATACTGCACCATGCTAAATCATCAAGATCTCCCGTATATCCTCTACCGTCAGACTTCCTGCTGCACTTTCATTTGAATCGATGATTTCCCCGATCAGGTTTTTCTTTTTATCCTGCAGTTCATTCATCTTTTCTTCGATGGTGCCTCTCGATAATAATTTTATAACCTGGACGGTGTTTTTCTGTCCTATGCGGTGGGCCCGGTCGGCTGCCTGTTCCTCAACGGCAGGGTTCCACCACAGATCGTATAAGATGACGGTATCAGCACCAGTCAGATTGAGGCCTGTACCGCCTGCCTTCAATGAAATCAGGAAAAAATCGCGCTCCCCCTCATTATACCGGCGGCAGATTTCCACCCGGTCCCCCGAAGGTGTCTGTCCATCCAGGTAAAAAAACGGCAAATCCATAAGGGCCAGTTCTCTGCCAATAAGGTCCAGCATTTTAGTGAATTGTGAAAAGATCAGAACACGTCTGCCAGACAACCTGGATTCTTCAATAATTCTCTTCAGCTGTTCAAATTTTGCTGAACTCCCTTTATATCCATCCACAAACAAAGCAGGGTGGCAGCAAATCTGGCGAAGCCTCGTCAAACCGGCAAGGATTCTTATGCGGTTCTTTCTGATTGTGTCTTTATTTAAATGCTTTAAGGTATCTTCTCTCAGTTTTGCCAGGTATGCAGCATAGAGCTTCTTTTGATCAGGCAGCAATTCAGACGAATCAATCAGCTCCATCTTTTCAGGCAGCTCTGAAAGAACATCTTCTTTCAGCCTCCTGAGCATGAAGGGGCGAACTCTTCTGGCAATCATCTTCCTTGTTAAATTACCGTAATCCTTTAGCCCGCCAAACAATTCAGGGAAGACAACATGAAAAATAGACCACAGCTCTTCTGCTGAGTTTTCAACGGGTGTGCCTGTTAATGCAAACCGATATTTCGCTTTGATTTTCTTTACTGCTCTCGCTGTTTGGGTAACCGGATTTTTAAATACCTGTGCTTCGTCGAAAAATGCTGTGTGAAATTCCTGCATTTCATACCACTTTATATCTTTCAGCACCAGCGGATAGGATGTAATCACCACATTAACGCCGGTTAAATCCTTCTGAAGCTCAGCCCTTTCTTTTTGATTTCCATCGATGACAATTGCCTGAATGTCCGGAGTGAACTTCGTCAGTTCGCTTAACCAGTTGTACGTCAAGGATGAAGGGCACACAATAAGGGCAGGGCGGGTACTTTCCCGAATATCCTTAAGCTCAGACTGAACAAAAGCGATGCTTTGCAGTGTCTTCCCAAGTCCCATATCATCAGCCAAAATGCCGCCAAATCCATAATGCGCCATTGTCTTTAACCATTTATATCCACTTTTCTGGTATTCCCTTAAAATAGAATCCAGGTTTTCCGGCACAGAAATCTGCAGGCATGATGGATCCTCAAGCTCCGCCAAAAACGTCCTAAATGATTCCTCATGACAGAACACTTCCTGAACACCAGATGCGTCCAGCATTCTAAGACCAGATACAACCGGCATGTCCAAACCGCTTTCCAGATCCTCTGCCTGCTCGGGCACAGCTTTCAAGAAACGCTGGATTTCCTCAAATTCCCTTGTTTCCAAAGAAAGGAGCGCACCATTTTTCAGGCGATAGAATTTTCGTTTCTCCTCAAGTGCAACTAATACATCCCGTATCTCCTGTTCAGCTATGCCGGTCAATTCAAACTTGAATTCCAGCCAATTGGTCCGCTCTTTTTTCATTTTTATCCGTATCTGCGGTTTGGCATTCTCCCTGAAAATCCGGTTTCTGACAGCCGTAGTCGCATATATTTTCACCAGTTTCTGCAGTTTAGGGACAACATGATAAAGGAATTCATATTCCAGCTCTTCATTCTGAAGAAAATAGCCGCCATCCGTCTTGGCAAAAGAGCTTTCCTCCATAAGCAGAAGGATCTCATCCTCTAATGCCACATCTCTAATTATTCGCGTGCCTCCCTTTGGCTCTCTGCTCTCCAGCGGATTGATCACGATATTTTCATAATGAAATTCAATTCCTGCCAGCAGCCGGTTACGCAGACGGTCCAGGTACAGCTTGGCAGTCAAAGGCGTTTTCATAAACCTGTGTGACATGTCTTCAGAAATATGGACATCCCCCAGTTTTCTTAATCCAGGAACCACTTTTTCCAGAAACATCTCCATTTGTTCAGCAGCTATAGGGATTTTGTTTTTTCCGGCAGCCTCAAGCATCTGTGTTAAATCATACAGACGCTTACCTTCATCTTTCCTGAGGGTGATGAATTTTCCGCCGGATAGAACCGCACTATACGAATCCAGGATCAGCAGCCGATCCAGTCCTTTAACATGTAAATAACAATGATTTTTTGTTTCGGCCAGTTCAAATCGCAGTGGCAGCCGGTCCTCTGAAAAAGTCATCCGATCAAATGTTTTTCCTGTTATTTCAAGCTTTACTTTTTCAGCAAACGCCAAAGCAGGCTTCAGCCGTTCCCAGGATGATGGAGGGATTAAGAGCATATGCTTCGATGCTGTATAATCAAAATCATCCATTAAAGCATTGATATAGATAGATTCATCGTGTATTACCTGTATCAGCTGCTGAAGGACTGCATCCGCTTCCGGAGGGAAACAATGCAGGGCGGGATCATAGGAAAAAGAAAGTGATAATAGGCTTGGTTTCCCCTCTTTAACTGAATGGAGAAATTGACGGATATCCAAGACAGCCATTGGGCCGATGGAAATTTTAATGGCAAACAAATAATGCCCTTTTCCCAAATGAACAGGCAGACACGTAAACTCAGGCTGGAGGACTTGCCTGTTTTCAAAATGAAGCTGGTGTCCGCTTGACCTTCCCGGCTGTTCACTGAAAAGTGTCATAAGGCTATCAGTTAAGGCGTGTTCATGAGAAGCTTCAAGGCTTCCAGCTGATAGGGCTGGCAATCTATATTGCTGCATATCATGAATTGCCAGCAGTACAGCCGCAGCATGCTGGCACTCTTTATCAAATGATGCAAGCTTGGGACAGCTGCATGTAGTTTTAAACCCATTACTTGAAGTTTTCTCTACTTCAACATAAAACTCTTCACCAGCAGATACCGTTGCCTTACATATATCACCATTGTATTTATTTATCGTTACTTTATCATTCCTGAAAAACGCGTCCCCTCTTTTGAAGGAGACAGTACCGCACATTTCTTTTATCATTTTGTGAGTCAATTTAATATCCACAAATGTTCTCCTTCCGGGAAAATCTATACCAAAATTGTATCATAATCAACTGCCTAAATTCATTTTAATACAACACAAAAAGGGGGAGCATATCCCCCTTTTGAATCATCAATTATTTAAGTTCCCCTTCCAGCCGGATAATCCATTTATAAAATACCACCACTAATAGAAGGAGAATTGGGTCAAGTATTGCCGCATGCCATAATCTCCACCAGCCATAGTTAAAATACCCCCAGGGTTCCGGCAATAAGGCGATGACTTCATATAGCAAAATGGCCACGACACAAAAAAAGATATAAGAAAAACGTTTAATAAGATCTCCTTTAAAAGGATACCAGTTCAGAAACATCATATTCACCGGGGGCACCAGCGCAATGTGCGCCAAGAGCCCTGGCCAATTTGGCTCCTTGTCAAAGTACCAATATCCCCAATATTTAAACTCGATCATAACATCAAATATCAGCTGAAGGGATATTGTGAATGTCCATATATGTAAAATTTGGTTTTTCGACAAACGCTTATTTGTTTTAAAGGCAAAAAGATTAAAAAGAATGGTGGCTGCCAGCAGTCCAATCATAGCAAAATCCTTTTTATTTGTTAATGTCTCTTAAGCGGCTTTTTTTATTCTTGATTTGGTAACATTAATCATACTAACTGTGATTAAAAGGAGAATTTAATGGAGCCCTCATTACTTTCAATGTTTCTTCCGGCTATTCAGCAGCTTCCTGATGACAGGCCGCTGACAAGGGATCAATTGATTACCCGGGATTTTTTAATAAGTAAGAATGGAGATTTAGAAATATATTTTGCCCCGCACAATGAATATATCAATAATGATGCGAAAATTGTCATTGTCGGAATTACTCCTGGATGGAGCCAAATGAGGATTGCCTTTGAATCATTCATGAAAGAACTGACAGCAGAAAAGAAGCTCGACAAAATTTTGGAAGAAACCAAGGAAACTGCCAGTTTTGCCGGAGGGATGAGGAGAAATTTAATAAGCATGCTGGATCAATGCGGCTTACAGGATGCCCTTGGCATAGATAGCTCTGCTGCGCTTTTCGAACGAAATAGAGAACTCCTGCACACCACTTCCGTAGTAAAGTACCCTGTTTTCTACCGGGGCAAAAATTATACCGGACACCAGCCTGATCTATTAAAAACAGAAATTCTTGCTGAGTACGCAACAAAAGAATTCCCGGAAGAGCTGAGACTAATTAATAGTCATGCACTCATTATTCCGCTGGGGAAAACCGTTGAAAGGATTCTCCGTCACCTGTACACAGCCAATAAGCTTGCAGGACATGCCATTTTATTTGGCTTCCCGCATCCTTCAGGTGCAAATGGACACAGGGCTAAGCAGTTTGAGCAGAACAAATATGCTATGACCGGAATCATTAGAAAGTGGGGAGAACAGCTATAATCAAAGAGTCTATTTCCTTCTTTAAACCACAAAAAAACTGCTTAAACCCATTTTAGAGGTTAAGCAGCCGCTTTCTTAAGGCTGTTTCTCAAGTGCCAATTTAATGCCAAATCCCATTAAAACCGCACCAGAAACTCCTTGGATCACATTATTAACAGCAGGTTTTTTCAGCCAGGCCCTGAAAAAGTCAATCAAATATACATAGAAAAAGAACCAAATGATTGTTATAAGACTATATAGTAAGCCCATGACGAGAAATTGCGCAAAGTGATTCCCTTCAGTGCTTAAAAATTGAGGAAAAAAAGTTAAAAAGAATACAGCCACTTTTGGGTTGGACACACAAGTGAAAAACCCTTGAAGAAAATGTGATTTGTTCTTCTTTTGCTTTCTCTCCATGTCAGCCGGTTCTTGTTTATTCGATAGAGACTTTAACGAAACGATGCCCAAATAAATAAGATATATCGCACCAGCATACTTAATAAAAGAAAAAATGTATGCAGACTTTACAATTAATGCCGATAAGCCAAAAACTACAGCCATTGTATGGACCATCAGCCCGGCGACAGATCCGAACATCGTTTTAATGCCGCTTTTTTTCCCGCTTGAAATCGTGTTTTGAATCAGTATTCCTGTATCGGGTCCCGGCAAAATGACGAGCAGAAACGACATAAACAGAAATAATAGCAAATTCTCCATATCACACCCACCTGATAAAAATTTTAAGAATATTATATCAGTTTTCATGAAATTTCCAATAAAAAAGAGCAGTTTCCATAAAGGAAAATCTGCTCTAATCATCTTATGCTTTTACTTTTTCTAATCTTGCTTCCACTTCTGCCTCCGAAAGGCCGTGCTCAGCAATATAACGGTTCCGGGGATGCGTGCGGCATTCATCAGAACAGCTGCGCATATATTTGTGCTCGTTTTCTTCAGAGCAAAGGATTTTTTTATTGCAGGCAGGATTTGCACAATTGACGTAGCGCTCACAAGGCTCGCCTGAAAAATAGTCCTTACCTACGATTACATGCTCCTTTTGGTTAACCGGAACGCCAATGCGATCATCGAAAACATAAAGCTGGCCATCCCAGAGCTGACCCTGTACCTCTGGGTCTTTTCCATATGTGACAATTCCTCCATGAAGCTGGGCTACATCTTCAAAGCCTTCTTTTACAAGCCAGCCGGAGAACTTTTCACAGCGGATGCCGCCTGTGCAATACGTAATGATCTTTTTATCGCCAAGCAATTCTTTATTTTCACGGACCCAGTTTGGCAGATCGCGGAAGTTTTCAATATCCGGCCTGATTGCTCCTCTAAAGTGTCCAAGATCATATTCATAATCATTTCGTGCATCCAGCACAATCGTGTCTTCATCCTGAAGTCTTTCGTAGAACTCTTTTGGCTCAAGGTATTTGCCAGTAATCTCGTTCGGGTTCACATCGTCTTCAAGGCGAAGTGTTACAAGCTCAGGGCGTGCACGGACCTTCATCTTAGGAAATGCATGTCCATCTGCTTCATCTATTTTGAAAACCATCTCCGCAAAGCGCGGATCCTGCTTCATCGCTTCCATATAGCGGTCGGTCTGTTCCACTGGTCCGGATACAGTCCCATTAATTCCTTCATTCGCAACAAGAATACGCCCTTTAAGGCCCAGCTCATTGCAGAATGCTTTATGCTCCCTTGCGAACTCTTCAGGGTCCTCAATTGGAACATACATGTAGTAAAGTAATACTCTGTACGGTTTTTGACTCATTTGTATTTCCACCTATCACTTAATATTTGCAAGATATATCTGTTAATAGGTTAAAACAATATATACTTACCTAGATAAGTATAACAGATGATGTCAAGTTTCAAAATTTTCGGAGAGCGAAAGATTTATGGAATCTAATTCAATTCCCATGTAAACCACTTTCCATGTCCTTCTGTTTGGCCGGCCAGTTTCTTGTATTCTGCGGCATGCAAATAATAATCAAGATGCAGATTCCGGTCCTGGATATTATTATAAATATGAAAGATATCCCTCATGCGTCCGCTTGCTTTTATTTTTGCAAGCAGATTCTCTTTTACTTCTGACGGCATTTGATTGGCCACGTGTGTGTGGAATACACAGATTGAATGTTCTTCAGGTATACCTTCAATCAAACCTGGCAAAAGCTCAACACCATCTCCTTCTATAAGGGATATTGGGTTTTCCCTAACACATTGGGCAGCTTTTCCGAATAGAGTTCTTCTCTCCTCATGTTCAGGCCAGATAAGTGATTTCAGCCACAAAAAATCTTCCCCGATATTCAAGTCAATTATATGAAGATCAATCCCAATTCTTGAAGCAACCGGCGGCATTTCTTCAGGAAAAATCGGGACTTGGCTTCCCTTGATTTCAGAGGATAAATGAACGTTCGCGTATAATTTCCCGTATGTTTCTCCTGTTCCATAAGAGTAGCTGTATTTATCCCAAAGAAGCTGCAGGCCGGCGCTAGTCCCTATCTCAATCAGGGCCAGCGGCTTTTTGGTTTGCTGGTAAATATAAGCGAATACCGGGTATAGGTAAGCACAGCGCCTTACTTCATTCGTCTGAACTATTCTTGTTTGTATTATCTCTTTAATTTCTTGTGAATACAGCCTGCAGAAATATTTAAAGCTTTGGAAGGAATCTTGAGGGTTTCTTGGATCCTCCACTATACTTGGATAGAATTCCTTAAGTACATGCTCTTTCCCTTCTAACAGCAGATAATGAATGGCTCCAAAAAACAAATTTGGCACAGGCTGGCCGTCTCTCGCCTCAGATGCCAAAACCAGCAATTCCTCATCCTCTGCAATTTTATTAGATAAAAATTCATAAAGGTTACTGGATCCTCGGCATTCATATTGTCCAAAAGTCTTGAATTTCGATGATAGGTTAGGTATTAACATTTTCATCACCTCCGAGACGAACGTAAGTATCTGTGTTCCAATGATTTGAACCTGTTTTTCTCTTACCGGTCCATCCGGCTTTTTGAAGCTCCCACGCAATTAACAGGTTAAAAAAACCGTGTCCCGCGAGAACAGCAGAATGATGTTCTTTTGCAATTGAGGTTAATAATAATGATGCTTGCTTTGCCCGCAGCTTTGCATCCCTATATGATTCACACCCCTGCGAATAGCCGCATAGCCAAAGTAATCTTAATACCAGTGCCCAGGTTTTGGGCCTTAATTTCAGTCCCGGCAAATTAATGGCAGGAATGGGCAATTCAGCTTCTCTGAATAATCGGTCTGTTCGTATCTTTGCGAAGGGGTTTAAGCATTTAGCGGACTCGATAGACCTCTTCAGATTACTCGTAAGTATAAAAGTTTCTAAAACCCCTTTTTCCAGAGCATCTGAAGGACAAACTTCATCTTCAAGAATCCCTAAACGGTTATACGTTTCAACCCATTTCTTAAATTCACGGCTATTCAGGCGGTGATCTTCTATATGCGCTGACCTGCCATGTCTGATAAGTGTTATTTCCATATTAAAACCCCAAAATTTATATATTTTTATCCTTTATGGATAATTTAATTAACATGGAGGTGAAGACCATGCGGGAACAAGAATATCCAAATGTAAAACTCGGCGGCAAAAAGGTGCACGAAAAGGGAAATGGCGGAGACCAGGTGCGCGGACATGAAAAGGAAAATAAAAACGGCACATTTAATACAAATCTAAAATCTGATCTATAGCCAAAATAACGGGACACCCCCATATTGAATGGCGGGTGTCTTTGAAAAATATCTAGGCCCAATCCCTTTT
Organism: Bacillus sp. 22-7; assembly: GCF_010628845.1. NCBI lineage: Bacteria > Bacillati > Bacillota > Bacilli > Caryophanales > Bacillaceae > Bacillus > Bacillus sp. 22-7. The sequence continues at coordinate 423,902 of NZ_NJQY01000006.1, forward strand.
TCTAATGGTGTAATGGAAAAACTGTCCTCCATCAATCTCTATTTCGCCAGCAAGCTTAAAGCCGCATTTTTGCAGAACTTTATTGGAACTGGCATTGCTGGTTAATGCAACAGCATTTAGTGTTTCAAGAGCCGTTTTTTCAAAAAGAAAACCTATTAGCCCTTTTGCTGCAAGGGTGGAATAACCTTTATTCCGGCAGTGCTTGGAGATGGCATAGCCAATTTCCCTGTTCGGTTCCCGCAATTCATCCTTTATACCTGTATTGCAAAAGCCAATAAATTCTCCAGTTTCCTTTAAAATGATTCCCAAATTCAAAAAGCCGGCATCTTTCAGATCTGGCATTGAAGACTTGAATGTTTCATTTGCCGGAATTTCATAATTCTTCATCCAGCCCACCCGCTGCTCAAGCGTAGCCTGTGCACCGGGAATAAACTCATAAACTTCCGGCTGGGAAGTAATTTCATAGAGTGCCTGGACGTCCTCTATCCGGTATTCCCTTAGTATTACTTCACCGCAATCAATTATGATTTCTTTTTTCATTTTTTCATCTCCAATTGCGTAAACATCCAGTGTGTGTTCTTCAATCAAATCTATGTTTCTTTCATTTTTAACATATTCCAAAATATGTTCTTTCATATTAGGATACAACACTATATTGGCCAGTTCAGAAAGCGGCACCCACCTAACGCCTGCTTGGTTAGGGTCCGGGGCTGAAGGCATTTTAGGCAATGAGTCTTCCCTTAACTGGCATTCAAACATTAAGCCCAGTGAATGTATCTGTCCATACCTAAATTCATTTAGATGAGGGGCATATTCATAAACGAACGCCAATGGGCCGACCGTCACATCTACAGATGCCTCTTCTTTTGCTTCCCTTTTTACTGCATCAATTACTGATTCTTTGGGTTTAACCCCTCCTGCAGGCAAATTGTAATGAAGGCCTCTCTCATCCTGAAACTCAATCAGCAGAATTGAATTATTTTCTATAATTACTGCACCTGCTCTGACTCTAATATGATAGGTCATTCGCTCTCAGCTGCCTCCTAAAATAACTTTCTGCATTTAATAATAAAAGCAGCGGGTATAGCTCTCGCCTTTTCATAGGAATACCATTGATTGGCATGCCGCTGAACATCTTGCTCAGTAAGACTTACATCTTCAATTACCCTCTCAATCACAAACCCGTTTTCAATTAATAGATTGATATATGTACTTAATTTATATTGCTGCATAATGGCAGGCTGGTTCCATGCAATGTGCTGATAGGGGCCTTCTTCATGATAGGATTTATCCATAATTAATACTCCATTTTCAGCCTTAATCCGGTTATACAAGGGATGCTCCCAGCTGAAAATAAACATCCCGCCTGATTTAAGATAGGAATGAACGTTTTTCAGCGTCTCTTCTAAATTCGTGGTCCAGCCAATCGCATAAATGGAAAAAACGGCATCGAAATAATCAGCAGGGATCCCGGGATTTTGTTCCATCGGGGATTCAACCAGCTTTACTCTTGAGGAGGAATTTTTCAAAAGTTCCTTGGCAGCATCGATTTGTCGGGACGATAAATCCAATCCCCATAATTCACCTGCTCCCCGCTGGTCCAAATACTTTAGGGAATGCCCGCTGCCGCAGCCAATCTCCAGCATCTTTAAACTGCTCACATCTCCAAACAAGTGAAGGTCATCTTCAGTTGGCGCCAATGGTCCATATTCAGGCAGCGGATTGCGACCATAAAACCTTTTAGCCGCTTCATCCCAGCTTTTCTTATTTAATTCCAGTGTTTCATTAATCATAAATAACTCCTTTAAACCAAAAAATAGTAAAGCTCTTCCTCTCCCCATATCTCTCCGGTGGGGGAAAATCCGAAGTTTATATAAAGTATCCTTGCGTGTTGATTATCTTTATGAACCGTTAAGCGGATTTCCTCGCATTTTGGAAATTTAGTTTTTATCCAGCTGATCATCACGGCTAATGCTGCACGGCCATAGCCCCTGCCCTGATACTTCTGATCAATAAAAAAACCGTTTATCCAATACATATTAACTGTATCCGGTTCATAGGCATGCATGATGAAACCAACCATTTTATCATTGTCATAGATTGAGAATGGAATATACTCTACTGCATCCCCATCTGGTTTAATATAAACCTTGGCAAGTGATACAGCCGCTGAGGGAACGAAATCACGCTGCCATTCTTTTACCTTCATCTGTATGGCTTCTTCCCAGTTGTCTCTTGTGACGGGTTTTAACTTAATGGTCATTAGCCTCAGCCTCTCTTACAATTTCCTGTTTTTCTCACCATCATAAATAATGATGCTTACATAAGCGGCCTCTCCATTTTCAACATGGTTTTTAATTTGTGACACATCGATCTCTTTCTCAATCCGGATGAGCATTACCTCGTTAGGGAGCAATTTAACGTTAGCAGGTTCACCGCTGTTCATCAGTGAAAGCATCTTTACATCCTCTTCAAATAAATATCTGTCATAAAAGCCGATAGTAAAAGACACTTCTTCATTGCTGTAATTTTCAAATGGCAGCTCACACTTTCCCTTCAAAGTATCTTCACCAATCATTACAAACTTACATTGACTTTCATCTTTTATATAGGAAACGGCATTGATGCCATTGGCCAGCGTTTTTTGATAAGCCTCTGCCAGAGAAGGAGGCAGAAGGGAAACGATGATGATAACGGCAAAAAATGATCGTAAATGATATTTTTCGAGTGAACGATGAAGCAAGACCATACCCAGCAAAAGTAAAAGAAGAATAAAAATCCCTGTATAATGAATTCCATCCGCTGAATTAATTGGAATATTTAATATCATAACCCCTGCTTCACCTAGTGGATTTTCATGCAGAAAAGGGAAGTTTAATGCCATGGAAATAACGATTAAGACAGTTGATGTCAAAAAGAGCTTTTTATTTTTAATCAAGGCAGATCCTCCTTTACTTCTTTTCTGAGGATCCAAACGATGCCCCAAAAGCAACTCCCATAGCAATGCCCAAAGCCCAATTTTCAAAAAGCATTCCAAAAACTAAACCCAGCGACAGACCATAGGCCATTCCGCTTCCTGAAAAACCCCAGTTCATTTTTCTCATCCATTAAACCGCCTTTAAATGTTTTACCTTATATACGAACTATTGGACCTTTAGTTTCATATTTTTGGAAAAAGGCAGGGGGTTATCTTCTCACCTCTGATCTGCCAGCTGTCTTTTTAACACCCGGATTTGCCCGCGATGGCTGATTTCATCCTCCATAACGTGATACCAGAACCAATAGTTGTTGAAAGAGACTCCATTGTTCCACTTTCCTTCTTCATATAGCCAGCTATCCTGTTTGGATGCTAAAAGGTTTAACGTTTTCTCTCTAATTGCTGATAGTTCCTCCAAGTAAAATTCTAGAGAATGATGATTAATTTCATTCCTTGCTTTCTCACCTAATTCATACGCAGCGGCCCATCTTGAATATTCTTCATCGTTAAGATCTCTATTTTCAAAAGTAATGATTTGGTGAACATATTCAACAAAAGCAATATGCTTCAAAAGTGATCCTATTGAATTACTGTTTTCATCAGGAAGAAAATCCAGCTCATTCTGTGTCAAGCAAGCAACATCATTAAGAGTCACAGACCTGGCATGTTCAAGCATTGACACAAGTTCTCCAATTTTTTCATCGTAACCTTTCACATGTTTAATTCGATAATCTATCACTTTTAAATTCTCCATTCTTCTTTTTTCAGGGAAAAGACTGCCGGGATGGCAGTCTTTAACATTATGCTATCGTATCAAGCAGCTCAATATCTAAATCCTCAATATTCTCCCAGCTATGATGGATTTCTAGGTGCCACTCATTTTTCAGCCGATTGTATCCCTTTTCTTCAATCCAGCTGTGCAATTCCCTATAGGAATTTCCAATCTCATCATTAGGTCCTTTGTGCCGGATAGAGGCATATTTTTGCGGTGGAATTTCTAATGAGAACATTCCATCAGGAACTCCGATAAATTCCTTCACCTCAATGCCAATCCAATAGCCGTCTTCTTCAGGAGAGTCTTCCTCCACTTTAAAAGCACCAACAAGCCGGTCTGGATTTACAGCTCCCTTAATTTCTGTAAGGCGTTCCGTAAATAAAATAATAGCCCGTGGAATTTCAGCCAGGTACTGATCCGGCGGGCATAAGACGCGGATCCCTATTAGCCTCAAACTTCCGCGTTCTGTCTCAGCAGCCCGCAAAATCAATTCAGACATCCTTTCACTCCTTATTAAGCAATGGGCAATGCCAGTTCTCTAAACCTCTCAGCTGCTTTTTGGATATCTGTGTCAAAGCCCATTTCGTTCATTGTTTCACCGATCAGCACAATGGCCCTTTCAAGCATGTCTTCAGTCGTATTCCCCATATGGCCGATTCGGAATGCTTTCCCCGCAAGATGAGCCAGGGCACCGGCAACAATAACACCTTTTTTCGCAAGAGAGGCCCGGAATTCAGCATCATCCATACCTTCAGGGTAAAGGATACAGCTGAGAGTAGCTGCAGCGGCATTTTCATCAGCAATTGCCTTCATTCCATATTCAGCAAGCGCAGATCGGACAGCTTTTCCAAATGCTTCATGGCGCTGGTAGCGATTGTCCATTCCTTCAGCCAGGACGAGTTTCATGCCCTCATCATAGGCATAAATCAAATTAACAGGCGGCGTTGCAAAGTACTTTTGGGGGTCATGCATAATTGGAATCCAATTATAGATATCGCAATAGTAGGCAGGGACCCGTTCCATTTGTTCCCTGGCAGCCAGTGCTGTCCCATTGAATGCCACAACAGCGAGTCCTGGCGGGACACCGATCGCCTTCTGTGAGCCTGTCAAAACGACATCAATCTTCCCTTCGCCATATGACTTGCTCATATCCTCCTCCATTGCAGCTGTTGCACAGACCCCATCCAAAATGACAAGAGCCCCGTGCTTTTTAATGATAGGCACTAATGTATCCAAGTCAGCCGCAACACCGGTTGACGTATCCGCATGGGTTATCGTCACAGCTTTATAGGAATGAGATGCAAGTTTTTCCTCAACGGCTGCGGGGTCCACCTGCTTACCCCATTCGGATTGAATAATATCTGCCTGGATTCCGAACGCCTTTGCTAAGTGCTGAAAACGATCACCAAAGAAGCCCTGACTTATAATTAAAAGCCTTTCTCCAGCTGCAACCGTGTTGACCAGAGCCATTTCCATTGCAATCGTCCCGGAGCCGGAGATTACAAATACCTCCCCATCCGTCTTCAGCATCTCCCTGGTCTTCTCAATCGCACTTTTATAAACAGCGGCAAACCTTGGATCCGTATGCCCCCTAGTCTCTTGTGCCATCGCCTCATAAATCGAATCCACAACAGGCGTCGGCCCTGGAATCAAAAGCATTTCCTCGTTTGGCATGAATATTCCTCCTTGATAGGTTTATAGATATCTAAATGTTTCGACATTTGATTTTAAAAACCTTTATTCTTATTATCAATTGATATTAATTCATATTTTCTGTTCTTATATCCCCCGGTGTGGGGAAGTTCCAAAGAGTTGAGTATTCGTGTAGCAACAGTAATAGATTCTATTTGAAGAAAACTTCTAAGTTCCCTGTTTGTTATCCTGGTTCCAAATATCAAACTATAATCTTTAATGGCATTAATGTGGGCCTCTTTGCAATTTCTCCTGCATTCTTTACAATGCCAAGTCCGCTTTACCCTTATCATAGGCAAAAGGTTGCAGTTAGGACAAAAAACACCAGTTGCGACATCTTCCTTATTGATTTGAAATCTATCTAAAATAGATGATCCTGATCTAACACTTGCCTTCTTTAAGAGTCGGATTGATTTCTTAAGTTGTTTTTCAGAGATTTGATTCTCGGAGATATTTGTTTCAATTTGTATTATTTTTGATGGCAGTACTTCTTTATGGATGACTTTTTGACTGAGGTTTACATTTGGGGGAATTGATTTAATTCCAGTATGAGGATTAGTGATTACAACTTTTGAAAAAATAGGTAACTGTCCAAGACCATTTTCAGCAAACCATTTTTTTAGCTGGTTTTCCTGACGATTCACTTGAACAATGGGACACGGAAAAACACTTTCTTCCCCATCCTTATTGCGAAATAGCTGATTATAAATTGTATCAAAATGGAGAATGCCAGATATATTTTTCACCTCTAAAATTAAAGCGAACTTTAGGGACAATATTAATGTATCCATTTGAAAATACCGGTTCGCATCAGGCAAACGAAGATCGTGCAGAATATAATAACGCTTATCGTTTAAAAATCCCAAAGGAAAATCAAGAGAAGTCTCACCTTTGAATCCAGCTTTCCGTTTACTGATTTCTTCTTTTATTAGGGGTATTTTTGGATGGTGAGGTGGCAGCCTGCGAAGAAGAGCTTCTAATTTGAGAATCACAAGAGGAATTTCACGCTGTTTTACAATCATTTTTTCACTCCAATCTACATTAATCTTGATTAGATTTCTACTTATTGAGAAAAATCCCTTCTTTTTATTCATTATGATGGATTTATTTTCGGATAAGTATTTTTACTTGTTCATAAGGACCTTTTTCTTTCTTATGTATGAATTTACTTTCGTATAAGCTCTTTTTATTTTCGTTTAGCTTTCGTTTATCTTACTTGAACAAAAAAAGACAGGGCCCTCGCCCCGTCCTTCTCAACCTCAATGATGAAAATTAGTCCCGTCCGTTGTCGCTTCAATAATACCCGCCCGGATCACGAAGTCGCCAAAATGCTCGCCGTCCTGACGTTCACGGGCGTAGCGCGGCAGGATGACGCGCAGCTCGTTCAGGATTTCTTCTTCCCCGATATTTTCGCGGTACATTTTGCTGAGGCGGCTTCCGTCAAAGGCTGCCCCGAGATACATATTGTACTTGCCAACCGCCTTGCCGATAAAGCCGATTTCTCCGAGTGCGTGACGCGCGCAGCCGTTCGGGCAGCCGGTCATGCGGATCGTGATTTCTTCATTCCGCAAGCCCGCCTCATCAGCGATTTCATCAATTTTATCGATCAATCCTGGCAGATAGCGTTCAGCCTCAGCCATCGCCAAACCGCAGGTCGGCAGAGCCACACAGGCCATGGATCCACGGCGCAGCGCACTGTAGCGGCTTCCGTCTGTTAAGCCATATTTTTCAATCAGCGACTCAATCGCAGCTTTATCTTCGTCAGCCACACTGCCGATAATCAGGTTCTGATTGGCCGTCAGCCTGAAATCGCCTTTATGAACCTTGGCGATCTCCCGCAATGCTGTTTTAAGCTTATAATCTTCGAAGTCTGCCACACGGCCTCCTTCTATGAACATCGTAAAATGCCATTTTCCGCGGACACCCTTTACCCATCCATAGCGGTCACCGTTGGAATCAAACTTGAATCCGCGTGCTTCCTCCAGCTTCCAGCCTAAGCGGTTTTCCAGCTCTTCAATAACAGTCTCCAGCCCGAGGCGGTCAACCGTATATTTAAATCGTGCATTTTTCCGGACGGAGCGGTTTCCGTAATCCCGCTGAATCGTAATAGTCTTTTCAGCCACTTCGTAGATTTTATCTGGCGTCACAAAGCCAATTACCTTCGAAAGCTGCGGGTATGTGGCTTTATCTCCATGAGAGAAGCCCATTCCTCCGCCAATTGCCACGTTAAAGCCTGCCAGCTTGCCATCTTCAACTATCGCTATAAAGCCGAGATCCTGTGAAAAGACATCAATATCATTGGAAGGCGGTACAGCGATCCCAATCTTAAATTTCCGCGGCAAATAAAGCGGGCCATACATCGGCTCAATCTCTTCATCCACTTCTGGAGAGCCGGCTACTTTTTCTTCATCCAGCCAAATTTCATGATAGGCACGTGTGCGGGGCAGAAGATCGTCACTTAGCATCTTCGCCAGCTCATACACTTCCTCATGAATTTCAGATTGATCGGGATTGGAGATGCACATGACATTCCGGTTCACATCTCCGCATGCTGCGATCGTATCAAGCATCGTTGAATGAATGGCCTGGATGGTCTTTTTCATATTCCATTTCAGGATTCCATGCATCTGGAAGGTCTGGCGTGTTGTTAATTTGAGAGTGCTGTTGCCATACTTCTCAGCCAGGTCATCCACGACTAGCCATTGCTTTGGTGATGCGACACCTCCGGGAAGACGCAGGCGGAGCATAAACTGATAAGCCGGCTCAAGTTTCTGCTTCTGGCGTTCATTCCTGAGATCCCGGTCATCCTGCAGATAGCTGCCGTGGTGCTTCATTAGTCTGTTATCATCATCCGGAATACCGGCGCTGATCCGATCCTGCATAACTTCCGCCAGCGTTCCGCGCAAAAAGTTGCTTCGATCCTTAATTCCCTCAACATCACTGGGAGGTCCGTCCGGTGCTTTTAATTTTGGGTTTACCATGCTGAAAAACTCCTTTCCTTCCAAATCAATATACGTCGCGCTGGTAGCGTTTATTTTTCTGCATATCGGCAAGATATTCCGCAGCCTGTTCGCGGCTCATACCGCCTTCTTTTTCAATAATATCTATGAGTGTGTTATGGACATCATGCGCCATGTTTTTCTCATCGCCGCAGATGTAGACTGCCGCACCTTGCTCGAGCCACTGGAATAGTTCCCTGCTGTTTTCCTGCATTCTATGCTGGACATAAACCTTCTCATCATCATCACGGGAAAAAGCGACATCCAGCTTCGATAAGACTCCATCCATTAGCCACTTTTGCCATTCAGTCTGATATAGAAAATCGGTTACAAAATGCTGGTCGCCGAAGAATAGCCAGGACTTCCCTTCCGCGCCGTTTTCTTCACGCTCCTGCATAAAGGATCGGAACGGTGCAATTCCTGTTCCGGGACCAACCATAATAATTGGTGTTTCCGGATTTTCAGGCAGTTTAAAGTTTTCATTGTGCTGAATAAATACCGGCAGTGTATCACCAGGCTGGAGGCGCTCTGCACATAGAATCGAGCAGACCCCTTTACGTTCACGGCCATGGGCGTCATAGCGGACTGCACCGATAGTTAAGTGTACTTCATCAGGATTTGCTTCAAAACTGCTGGAAATAGAATAAAGACGCGCAGGAATCTTACGCAGTATAGAGACAAACTCTTGTGCCGAACTGCTCCATGGCTTAAAATCACGGACTAAATCGATTAAATCGCGGCCATCGATATAGGATTTCAATCGGCTGCTGTCTAATGCAAGCTGGTGCAGCTCTTCATTACCGGAAAGCTTTGCAGCCTTTTCTACAAGCGGCTTGGTCAGGACAGTAATCTCAAAGTGAGACGAAAGTGCTTCTTTTAATTTTACTGTTTCCTCCTTCACTCTGACTGCTTCCTCAGGATCCCAGTTCATCTCAGCTAAAAGCAGGTTAACCAATTCAGGATCGTTCTCAGGGTATACTCCCAGGCTGTCACCAGGCTGATACGTCAGTCCTGAACCCTCTAACGAAATCTCTAGATGACGTGTTTCTTTATTGGAGCCGCGGCCATTGAGCTTAATATTCTCCAGCACTTCTGCACGGAACGGATTCGATCGGGAATAAAGTGACTCGGCAGGTGCTGAAGCTGAAACTGAAGCGGCTGAAGGAGAAGGACTGCTGCTTTCCCCATCGCTCAAGCCGGCTAATACAGCTTCCGCCCACACTGCTGCAGGCTCTTCGAAATCAAGATCACAATCTACCCTTGGTGTTATTCTCGTTCCGCCAAGCTCCTCGAGACGTTTATCAAAATCCTTCCCAGTCTGGCAGAAGAATTCATATGAGCTGTCGCCAAGAGATAAAACTGAGTAACGGAAGTCTTCAAGTTTTGGAGCTCTTTTTCCGTGAATGAATTCATGGAATGTTAATGCATTATCCGGAGGGTCTCCCTCACCATGAGTACTGACGACAATTAACAGGTTTTTGACCTTTTTAAGATTATTAGGCTTAAAGTCACTCATTGCTGAAACGTTTACTTGAAAACCTCTCTCCTCAAGCGTTTTCCCGGCTTTTTTTGCCAGATTCTGCGCATTCCCGGTTTGTGATCCAAATAAAATGGTCACTTCCTTTGGAATAGCCGGCGCCGCTGCCGGTGCGGGACGCTCTTCCACTGCAGGGGCAGCCTGCAAAGTTGAGGACTGTATCGCGGCAAGATACCCGCTCAGCCAGAGGGATTGAGTCTCTGTCAGAGTCGGGAGAAGACGATTCAGGAGCTCTGTCTGCTCCTGGTTAAACGGACTGTTCATTACCTGAAGTTGCAACATGATCCACCTCGCAAACCAGCAAGTAGGGCTGGTTTATTCTTATTTTTTTAAAATTCTTCTTTTCCTATAAAAAAAGTCGGGTTTATAATTAAAAAAATATATATCTAATACTTTACCGAATGATTTAGCATTAGTAAAATAAATATTAATTATCATAACTATTAATATTATTAATTACAAAAGGGTGATATTTTGCATTATGATGCGTTAAAAACATTCGTAACCTTGGCTGAGGTGAAGAATTTTACAAAGACGGCTGAGCTCCTTCTCATGTCGCAGCCCAGTGTCAGCATGCACGTAAAAAATCTGGAAAAGGAATTTCAGACAAAACTTTTTCAGCGTTCACCAAAATACTTGAAGATTACGCCCAGCGGTGAAATATTATATGACCGGGCCAAGCAGATGATTACCATTTATGAGCAAACCAGGCAGGAAATTTTAGATCAGCAGCATACCATTAAAGGGGATTTGAAAATTGCGGCCAGTTTCACAATAGGGGAATACATCCTTCCTCCCCTTCTTCTTGACCTGCAGAATGAATATCCTGAACTGAATCTCCAGATTACGATCGCCAACACGGAGGAAGTTGTCCTGTCGACCCGCTCCCATCATGTCGATATCGGCTTAATTGAGGGCCAGACAAATGAAAAAGAGCTTATCGTGACTCCTTTTTTAGAGGATGAATTATTTATTGTGACCTCCAACCAGCATCCATTGGCACAAAAAGAAGAAGCAACCATTGCTGATCTCCAGGATCAGGCCTGGATCATGAGGGAAAACGGCTCAGGAACCCGGGAATATTTTAACCATGTGGTCAGATCAAATGGCCTTAAGGTGAAATCACTCCTGACGATCTCAAGCAACCAGGGAATAAAAGAAACACTCATCAATGGGCTGGGAATGAGCATTCTTTCCGGAAGCGTAGTCGCAAGAGACGTCAAACAAAACAACCTGTGTATCATCAAGGTGAAAAGTCAGGAATTCAAACGCACTCTGTCCTATGTACTTTCTCCCATAATGCAGGAAAAAAGGAATGTCAGCATTTTTATCGAAGCTCTCAGCGAAAGATGGCATCATAAATAATGGCGCTGAGACGGAGGTTACCTCGGGCTTGGACTCAAAAATGGAAAAACCTGATCGCTGTGTCCGAAGCTGCTCCAGGTTCTGACTCTACATTGGAAAAACCTGACCGCTGTGTCCGATGTTGCTTCAGGTTCGGACTCATCATAGAAAAACCTGATCGCTGTGTCCGAAGCTGCTCCAGGTTAAGACTCATCATTAGAAAAACCTGACCGCTGTGTCCGAAGTTGCTCCAGGTTCAGACTCTACATTGGAAAAACCTGACCGCTGTGTCCGAAGTTGCTCCAGGTTCAGACTCTACATTGGTAAAACTTGATCGCTGTGTCCGAAGTTGCTTCAGGTTCAGACTCTACATTGGTAAAACTTGATCGCTGTGTCCGAAGTTGCTTCAGGTTCGGACTCTACATTGGAAAAACCTGATCGCTGTGTACGAAGTTGCTCCAGGTTCGGA